>JAFQUW010000030.1 GCA_017408325.1 Clostridia bacterium
AGCGTCAAGCCGGGCGAGGGAATGGGCGGCGGTGACGTTCTGCTCTTCGTCGGCGCGCTGTTCTGGACGGCACACATTCTCGTCATCGACCGAAAAGCCGCGGGCTCTGATCCGATCGTCTTTTCGCTTTTGCAGTTCGTGTTCGCGGGTATGTTTTCGCTGATTGCCGCGTTCCTCTTTGAGGACGTCAGTCTGACGGCACTGAAAAACTGCATCTGGCCGACGCTGTACACGGGCGTTTTTTCCTCGGGCGTCGCCTACACTTGTCAGGTCCTCGGTCAACGCGGCACGGAGCCTTCGCGCGCGAGCATCATCCTCTCGGGCGAGGCGCTGTTCGGCGCGATCTCGGGCGTCCTTTTAAACGGCGAGACCGAGTCGCTCGAGCCGCGGATGCTCATCGGCTCGCTTCTCATCTTCGGCGGCATCCTTCTCTCGCAGGTCGAGAAGCGAAAAAAAGAAGCGTAAACAAACGAAAAAAGAAAAGCCCTCTGCTCGGTTGCAGAGGGCTTTTTGCGGTTCGGTTTACTGCTGTGCTTCGTCAAGGGTGACGGTGATGAGGATCGTTTCTCCGTTTCGCCAGACGGAGAGGGTGGCTTCGTCGCCCGCCTTGTAGTCGAGAAGCGCGGTCTTGAGCTCGCTTGCGGTGGTAATTTCCACCTCGCCGATCTTGGTGATGATGTCACCGCGGTGCATACCTGCTTTTTCGGCGCAGGAGCCCTTCGTGAGGGCGGTGATGCGCACGCCCGCGATGCGGTTGGGCCCGTCGTAGCCGCTGACGGCCTGACCCTCGATGCCGAGCCAGGGGCGTCCCTGCACGTAGCCGTGCTCGATGAGATCCTGTGCGATCTCCATCGCGTCGTCGATCGGGATGCAGAAGCCGAGTCCCTCAATGTCGGAGGAGGCGTACTTCGCGCTGACGATGCCGATGACGTTTCCGTGGCAGTTGATGGCGGGTCCGCCGGAGTTGCCGGCGTTGATGGCGGCGTCCGTCTGGAACATCCGAATGGAGGTCATACTGTCCTCCACCATGATCTCGCGCGAGAGATTGGAGACGATGCCGCGCGTCAGGGTGTAGGTCAACTCACCCAGGGGGTTGCCGATGACGAGGATCTCTTCGCCGACGACCATGTCGGCGCTTTTGCCCATTGTCAGGACGGTGAGTTCTGTCTTGGGCTCGATCTTGAGCACGGCGACGTCGTTTTGCGAGTCTTTTCCGACGAGTTTTGCTTCGTACTCCGTCTCATCGTAGAGGGTGACGGTGATCGTCGAGGCTCCTTCCACGATGTGGCAGTTGGTGAGAATGTAGCCGTCCTCGGAAAAGACGAAGCCGGTGCCGCTGACCGGGTAGGTGGTCTGCTGACCGAAGATGTTTTCCATGCTGATCTCGGTGGAGATGCCGACGACGGCGTTGACGCTGTTTTTGTAGATCTCGGCGGCGCTGAACGTCTCGTCGCTTTCACCGAAGACGGGTGCAAAGACACCCCCTTCAAATACGGTGTCTTCGTCGGTACTCCCCTCGGTTTCGGGGTTCTCACCTTGAACACCCTGCACGGGCAGGTCGGAGGGATTTTGGTCGGCGGGGGAGGCAAGGTAGTAGACGCCGATACCCGAAAGAATACCGAGCGCAAAGAGCGCGATGCACAAAAAGACCACCAGTCCCGTCTTGCTCTTTGCCTTCTTCGGCGGAACGACGGGCGTGGGGCGCGGCGGCTGGAACGCCGACGCGGTGTAACTCGGATAGGCCGGCTGCTGCGGTGCAACGGGTGCACTCGGACGCGCGTCGATGCGGTACGGGTCGTAAAAGCCCATGTTCTGTTCCGGCGTCTTCGTCGCGGGCTCACTTGCCTGCGGCGGGAAAGTCGGCTCGGTTGTCTTCGGTTTCTCTTGCGGCACTTCTTGCGGTGTTGCGGGAGTCACCTTGCTTTCCTCGGCGGGGGAAGTCTCTTCGCGAGGGGGGAAGTCAAACGGATTCTTGTCCATATTGTCTCCTTTTTCTGCGTGGCAGAAACGTTTTGTAAATTGAGCTACATAAAGTGTAGCCCAAACTCGTGACGAAAATTTGCGAAAATTTTGAATGAGCCTTGAATTTTTCAAGCATCGCTTCACATTCCACTCAATTTTACCACAAAACCGGTGGCCTGTAAAGAGCGTGCGAGGGCTCTTTTTTTCTCCGTCGATCAAAAGAAGAAAAGGAGCTCCGACCCAAAAAGAAGCACGCTCTAAGCGTGCTTCTTTTTGGGTTTTACGCATGTTTTGCGATCATTTCTTTGCGGTTGATCTTGCCGTTGAAGGTCTTTAAGATCTCGTCGATGACGACGATCTGCTTGGGCATCTTGTAGGGCTCGAGGTTCTCGGAGATGATGGTGCGGATCTCTTTTTCATCGAGTTTTTTGCCATCGGCGAGCACAACGAGGAGTTTGAGCGCGGTGACGGTGCCGTCTTTCGTCACGGGGACGAGCAGACACTCGTCGACGCATTCGGCGCGCATCACGACCTCCTCGACCTCGACGGGTGCGACCTTGAAGCCGCCCACGTTGATCGTGTCGTTGCTGCGACCGACGAGGAGAAGCTCTCCGTCCTCGGAGAAGTAGCAGAGGTCGCTCATCACGAGCATCCCGTTTTTGAGTGCCTTGGCGGTCTGTTCCGGTTCGTTCCAGTAGCCCTTCATCACGGACTTGGAACGGATCGCGACGAGGCCGGGATTTTCGGCGGTCGCGTTCGTCATCTCGTTTCCGTCCTCGTCGAGCAGAACGATCTCGCTGTAGGAGTTCGGCTTGCCGACGCTGCCTTTGTGCTTGGAGCCGCCGGAGACGCAGAACTCGTCCGTGCAGACGACGCCTGCCTCGCTGCAACCGAAGCAGTTGTACATATAGGTGTCGGGCATCAGCGCACGCATCTTTTCCTTGTCGGGTTCGGGATAGGCGGTCGAACTCGAGTAGATGAAGCGGATCTTGCCGTTTAGGGCGGCAAAGTTCTTCGACGCAAAGGCGAGCAGGAGATGGATCGCGCTCGGCGGCAGATAGAGCGAGGTGACGCCGGCCTCCTCGATGGTCTGGAAGAAGAGCTTGAAGTTGCGGAAGCCGTCGAGCAGGCAGGAGGTGCTTCCCACCGCCATGGCGATGTGCACCTTGCGAAGACCTGCGGCGTGGTTCATCGGAGTCGGGATCAGCCAGACGTTGTCGCTTTGGATGTTCGTCGTCTCGATGCCCGCCAGGGCGATGTTGACCTGGTTTTCAAAGGAGACCATGACGCCTTTGGATTTGCCCGTGGTACCCGTGGTGAACAGGATCTCGGCGAGGCTGTCGCCGTCGGGCTCGGTCGGGACGTAGTCGTCGGGAATGGGTGCGATCTCGGAGAGGATCTCGTCGAGTGCCCACGCACCCTCAAGGTCGTCGCGCGCGGTGAGGGTGACGCATTTGGCGGCAGTCAATTCCGCCGCGATCTCCTCGATGCGGCGGGAGGGGGTTAGCTTTTCCAGGGGCACGAAGGTCGCACCGTAAAGCTGGACACCGTATTCGAAGGCGATGTAAGCAAAGCTGTGATCCGCCTCCACGATGACGCGGTCGCCGCGCGAGATGCCGTTCTTTTCCAAAAAGGACGCAACGCGGCGGTTCATCGCGGCAAGCGTTTCGTAGGTGTAACGTGCGTCGCCGATGATGAGGGCGATCTTGTCGGGAGACTGCTTTGCGGTCTCCTGAATGGAAAGTGCAATGGATTTCATAGTGGTTTCCTTTTTTTATGACGTTAGAAGTTTCCGTAGATGAAGTCGCGGGCGTTGTAGCCGGGGCCGTAGACGCCGAAGATCAAAACGGCGGCAAACAGAAGCAGGATCAGTCCCCAGCGGAAGATGAAGTTCTGGCGGTCGAGACCCTCGCGGATCTTGACGCCGTTCTCCTGCAGGATGCCGACGACGAAGAGCACCATCACACAGACGAAGATGAGGGAGAGTTCCGTCTCGGAAAGTCCGTAGGAGAACATCACCTTATCCGCACCCGTGATAAAGCCAAGGTCAACGGAGGTGAACATCGCGCCGATCATACGGAAGCCTTCGCCGAGGCTCGGTGCTTTGACGATGATACGGGAGATGCACAGAAGCGTGAAGGTGCGCAAAATCTGGAACAGTCTCCAACTGAAACTTTCGGTGTTGATCTTCAGCTTTTGGATGAGCTTCTGGAAGACGGGACCGAGTGCAACACCGCCCGAAATGAGGAAGGCGTTGTACAGACCGTTGGTGATGTACTGCGCGGTCACACCGTGCCAGATACCGATCAGGAAGAAGACCACAAAGGGTGCGGCGACGGACGGAACCATCTTGCCGGCGTGGGGACCCCACTTGAGACGGAATTTCTTGGAGACGGCGGTGACGGGACGGGAGAGCATCACGGGGTAGAACACGTATTCACGCATCCACGCGCCCAGCGACATATGCCATCTGCGCCAGAAGTCGCCCATCGAGTTTGCAAAGAAGGGACGTTCGAAGTTCATCGGCAGGTTGATGCCGAGCATCTGCGCCGCACCGCGGGCGATGTCGGTACCGCCGGAGAAGTCGCCGTAGATCTGGAAGGAGTAGGCGAGCACGCCGAAGAAGATCTGCGAGCCGTTGTAGTCGGTGAAGGTGGGGGAGAAGATGGTCGCCGTGATCACCGCGAGGCGGTCGGCGATGACGATCTTCTTGAAAAAGCCCCACAGAATGAGCTGTGCGCCGTGTTTTAAGTTTTTGTAGGAAAACGCGTGCGGAGTGCTGAGCTGAACGCCCACGTCGCCGAAGCGGCAGAGCGGTCCCTGCACGATCGACGGGAAGAAGGACGTAAACAGCGCAAACTTTCCGATGTGACGCTGCGCCGCGTACTTGCCGCGGCCGATGTCAATGAGGTAGCCGATGCTGTTGAAGGTGTAGTACGACAAGCCCAGCGGCACGATGAGGTTCATCAACGGCATGTCGGGACTGATCCCCAAAAACGAGGGATCCTGCTTTGCCATGTTGATCAGTTTCAAGAGCACGAGCACGCCGAGGTTGACGAGTACCGTCAAGACCTGGATCCGGTGGATCTTCTTGGCGGTCGCCTTCTTCATGTCGCGCGCTTTGTCTTTGGTGATCTCCTCGCCGAGCGAGAGGATGTGCTTTTGGTTCTTGTCGCGCAAACTCTGCATCCACAGCGCGGAGAAGTAGGTGAAGAGCGTCGTTGCCAGAATGTAGCAAAGACTCTCCACTCCGCCGCCGGAAAGATAGAAACCGTAACTTGCCGCGAGCAAAAGTGCCCACTGGAAACGGCGCGGCACGACGTAGTATGCCACGACGACGGCAAACAGAAACACCAAGAACTTAAACGATGTAAAACCCATTCTTCAATGATCCTTTAAAACAGTTTAGAAAAGCGAAGGTATCCTATTTTCGTCGGGGGTCAAGTTTACATTTCGTCCATCAGGCGCTCGACCAGACGGAGCATGGCCTCGGCGCTGTTGAAGTTTTCCGGCTCCATGTCTTCGGCGGTGATGGTCACGTCGTAGGCATCGGCGAGTTCGGTGACGATGGAGACGATGTCGAAGCTGTCGAGTACGTTGTTGTCGACGAGCGCGGTCTCGTTTTCAAAGTCGATGTCGCTTCTGACACCCTTCAGGATTTCAAGCAGTTTTTCCATTTTTTCTTTTTCTCCTTTTTCGTTGGTTTTTACAGAGGTCTCAATCAGGCTTTTTGTGCGTTTGCCGCCGCGAGAGCGTCTCGGAAGAAGAGGACGTCCTGCCAGACGGCGTTGTTCTCTGCCTCATCGGCGAGACCGTCGTCGATCACGGCAAAGGCGAGGGTACGGTTGTAGCGGTCGTCGCGGCTTGCCTCGTGCGTGTCAAAGGCGCGGTTTGCGACGACGGAGTCTTTTTCGTAACGGTAGACGGCGACGTTGATGCCGCGGGAGTCGGCGGAGAATTCACCTGCGCCGACGACGATGGAGGACTTCGTCGGGGAACTGTACAGTTTGTATGCTTTCCCGTTTTGGAGCGTTCCGTCCAAAACCATGCTGTCTCCTTTGCCTGCGCGAAGGAGGCTCTCTTCGACGACTTTGCCGTTTTCGATCAGCGCACAGTAACTGTCGCCCACGGAGAGGGTGGACAGTTGGGTCAGTCCGAGTTTGGAGAGCGCGTCGCGCTCTTCAAAACTCAACGAAGCCGCGGCATCCTCCTTCACGGAGAGGAGAACGGCACCGTCGCGGCTTGCGGCGGCGGAGACGTATTCGCTGATGCTGCCCGCGCCGAGAAGTTCCATCTTTTGCGTGACGTTTGCGTCGTAACGCGCAAGATGCTCTTCGAGATACGCGTATTTTTCGATGCCGCGCACGTCGGTGAGGAGTTTTTCTTCGGTGATGTAATTTCCGAACCAGTTCGTCACTTTCGCGGCACCGTAGTAGTTCATGTGGTTGCCGTCCTGGCTGTCAAACGCACCCAGATAGCCGCATTCTTCGGCAAGCTTACCGAAGTTGAAGTCCAAAAATTCGATCCCGTTTTTCTCTGCATAGGGGGCGACGGCGTTGTGGTGTTTGGAGTACCAGTTTGACGAAGGGGTCTTGAAAAAGACGAGTTTGATGCCCTTCTCCTTACAGAAGGATACCATTTTATCCAGATACTCCAGAGCGCGGGGGTTGAGTTCGACGGGGGCGGAGTCTTCGACCAGAACGGTGGACTTCGGCGTAAACTCTTCGACGGGTTTGGACTCGGTGCGCACGTTCGACACCAAGCCGTAGCCGCGCGTGCCGTTGACGGGGTCGAGGGAGAACTTGTTCCAATCACTTGCGTCAAGTTCCGTCCAACGAGAATGGTAGTTGATGAGCGGGAAGAGGTAGTTTGCCGCGGTGGAAACGCTGCCGTCGGCGTAATCCAAGACGGCGGACAGTTTCGGCGCGCCGAGGCGCATGCCGTCGAGCGACTTGTGATAGAAGGCGTCGTCGTTGTCGACGCGCGTGCCGGAGACCTCCATGAAGACGACCTTTAAGGTCTCGGGGTGCAGGCGGTAGGCTTCCTCGATCCAATAATAGGAAGCGAGCACCGGCTGCTGTTCGCCCGACAGATTGTAGGCGCAGTAGCCGAAGTCGCGGTAAAGTTCGGTCGGCGTGATGCCGTTGATGCCGATGGACGGGCCGACGAAGATCGACTCGACGGTGTTCTCCGGCTCCTCGTAGAAGCCGTAGAAGGTTTCAAAATTGTTGTAAAATCCACCGACCCAATAGGGCTGGAAGAAGAGATTCAAAACCAAAAACAGCGCGAGGAAAACGAGCCAGAACGCGCCGACTCTCAGGACTGTTTTGAGCTTCTGTTTCATAGAGCACCTCGTTTTTGTCTCTTGCGCAAATGCACACGGATTTATAGTACCATATCTCACGGGCAAAGTCAATAAAAAGGCAGCCGCCGACAGCCTCTCGGCTTTTGTCTTTTGAGTTGAAAAACGTGCCGCGTGCGGCGAAAAAACGCCGTGCGGATATGACCTTACCCGTTTTGTTCCTCTAAAAGGCGGTCAATGGCAAACCGTGCGTATTCGGAGAGGTACGCGCCGCGACGGGTGACGATGACGGGCTGACGGGAGCGCATCTCGCGTGCCGGAGGGAAGAGCGTGACCCCCTCGTCCGTACCTGCTTTTTGGATGTACTGCAGGGGAAGCAGGGTCGCGCCGACACCCGCGCGGCACATCTCCCACGCGGTGGACAGCCCGACGACTTCCGTTTTTACGCGCGGGTGGAATCCTTCGTGCTCACAGCGCTTCTCAAAGAGGCGGCGCAGTTCCTGTGCCTGCGAAACGAGCACAAAGTCGAGTTCTTTGCAGGCGGAAAGAGGCAGGGGAGTGTCCACGCTTTGCTTTCCGAGTCGGGGGAGCAGTTCGTTCGGCACGGCGAGCACGAGCTGATCCGATTCAAGAGGGATCACGTCAAGAAGCGTTTCGTCGACGGGCAGGTTGACGATGGCAAAATCGTATTTTCCCTCTGCGGCTTCTTTTCGCAGTGTCTCCGAGCCCGCCTCGCAGAGAACGAGACGCACGTCGGGATAGGCCTCGGTGAGGGCTTTTGCCACGCGCGGCATCAAATAGAGTGCGCGAAACGGGGAGATGCCCACCGTCAGACGGCCGCGTTTGCCCTCTTTGAACTCCTCCATCGAGCGCAGAAGCTGCTCCTCCTGATAGAGCATGCCTTCTGCCTTCCGGATAAAATGTTCGCCTGCGGCAGTCAGCGTCAGCGGCGTGGTGCTTCGGTCAAAGAGGCGCACGCCGACCTCGTCCTCCAGCGCGCGGATCTGCTTGGAGAGCGCGGGCTGGGTGATGCCGAGGCGTGCGGCAACCTGTGAAAAGTTCAGCGTGCGCGACAACTCGACGGCGTATTGCAGTTGACGGATGTTCATAAGAATTCCTTTCCGAGTGAGCGGAGTTATTCCTTTTTATTTATATTTATCATAACAATTTGTTTTGATTTTTGCAAGAGGTATACAGCTCCTCATAATCATATGCAAGCTTTATTTGAACTGTAGAGCCTATTTTTCTTTCAAGTTCAAGCTTTAAGGCATCTACATCAAGATGAATAATCTTTCTTTGATTCTCATCCATCTCTGAAACAACTACAATTTTATAATATAAAAAGTAGCCTTTCTTCATGAGAAGCTTCATATCCGCTTGATTTTTTGATAATATTCTTTCATTGATATAATCAAAGACTGCAAGGTTCATTTGTTTCTTGATTATATCTCTCAAAAGATAATACCAAATCATCTGTGCTGCAAGCAGAATTATAAGCGGAATAAACAAGTCTCCTTTTGCAATCCTATCAATAAAAAGTGCTGTAAGATTGAGCGTTATCCATGCAACCCGTACATGATCTAACACTTTCATTTTTTTAATTAATTTTTTGATTTTTTCCATAACTTTTCTCCTTAAAATTTATTTTTTGGAACAATTTTTCTGACAT
>JAFQUW010000003.1 GCA_017408325.1 Clostridia bacterium
AAGGCCTACTGTGACGCGCTTCGTCCCGAGCTGTATCTCTTGGGCATCCCCGTCGTTGAGATCCGTCCCGGGGCATATCAAACCACGCTTTTGGACGGAGCAAACCGCGCAATGGAAGAGATGTGTGAAAACAGTCGTTATTTTTCGCATTCCGCCGCCGTATTTCACCGTGTGATGGACACGCAGATGTCCACGGCAAAAGATCCGAAAAAGCTTTCACGCGTCCTGCTTCGCGCCGCAACGGCTCATCGTCCGAGACTCTCCTATTCCCCGAACAACAATCTTCTCTTAAAGTTCTACGAAATTCTTCCCACACGGCTTGGTTGTTTTGCGCTGAAGCTATTGTTGAAGCCAAAGAAATAACGCAAAAAACGCCTGCAAACGCAGGCGTTTTTCTTTCTTTTTTTACAGATGGCGCGTGCCGTTCATCTCTTCCTCTGTCAGCGGACGAAGGACGCGGCAGGGGTTTCCGGCGGCGATGACGTTTGCCGGAATGTCGTGAGTGACCACGCTTCCCGCGCCGATGATGGTGTTGTCCCCGATGGTGACGCCGGAGAGGACCGTGCAACCACCGCCCATCCAGACGTTGTTGCCGACGGTGATCGGAAACGCAAACTCAAAGGCGGCGTTGCGGCTTTCCACGTCGTGGGGATGCTCCGGCGGATAAAAGCCGCAGTTGGGGCCAAGAAACACGTTGTCACAGAATTTTACCTTTGCACCCGAGAGGTTGGTGAGGTTATAGTTGGCAAAGAAATTCTCCCCGACCTCGACGTTAAAACCAAAGTCACAGTAAAACGGCGGCTCGATGGTGAGATGTTCGCCCGTCTGATGCAAAAAGCCTTTCAAAAGTGCTTCGCGCTCCGCCTCCTGCCACGGGGCAAGTTGGTTGTAACGCCAACAGACGCTTCGGCTCTCCAGATAATCGCGGCGGATGTCGGGGTCCATCGCGTAATACATCTCGCCCGCGTGTCTTTTTTCGGTCTCGGTCATACTATTTACTCCTTGACTGATTTCAAACTGCCGACAAAGTCGGTCGCGCTCTTTGGAAGCGACAATTCCACAAAATGCTCGGTGTGACCCATTGCCATTCCACCGCGGAAGCGTTCGATCAAGATCGCGCGTTCCAATGGCATAATGCGTTCGATCTCCGCAGCTCGCACGCGCTCTGCAAGCTCGGAAAGCAAAGCTGCGCGGCTCCGGCGAAGAGGCACGGGAACCTTGTCGGAAAACTCTGCCGCGCGCGTTCCCTCACGTTCGGAATACGGGAAGACGTGCGCGTGCAAGAGATGCGCGTTTTCAACAAAGCGACAGGTCTTTTCAAAATCGTCTCCCGTCTCACCAGGGAAACCGCAGATGAGATCCGCGGTCAAAGCGGCATCCGGAATGGCTTCGCGCAAATGCTCTATACATTCATAAAGTTCTTTTTCACCGTATTTACGGTGCATCGAGGAAAGGACGCTGTCCGACGCGCTCTGCACGGAGAGGTGGAACTGCGGCATAATCTTTTCGTTTTCCGAAAGTCCTTTGCAAAAAGACTCGGTAAACAACGTCGGCTTCAACGAGCCGAAGCGAATGCGAAGGATGCCGTCGATCCCGGCAATCCTTTGCGCAAGATCAAGCAAATTGTCCGCACCGAAGGCGGCGGTTTCAATCCCCGACAGAACGATCTCCCTCGCGCCGTTTTCAACCAAGGTGCGCGCTTCAAAAAGAATGTCCTCTACAGGACGGTTTCGTTCCCTGCCGCGCAGATACGGCACGATGCAGTAGGTGCAGAAGTTGTTGCAGCCGTCCTGAATCTTCAAAAACGCGCGCGGTGAATACCACCGACAAATAGGCGGAGTGTTATACTCCTTCGGCAATTCGGGAAACGTTCGCGTTTTCTTTTCACCGCGCAAGGCGGCGTCGCAC
>JAFQUW010000031.1 GCA_017408325.1 Clostridia bacterium
AAAGTGAAACGGGAGAACCGTCGTCCGGGTGCACGGTGTATACGATTGTTGCATCTGCGTCGGAAAACGTAAACGACAGAGAATCGGTGCCTGTTTCTGCGGCGTTTGGGTCGTATTCGCAACCTCGCAAAAAGGAGAAGGTTTCACGCAAAAGTAAAAACTTTTTCGCTGTGTCGGAAGAGAAACTGACGTCCATCCCCTCGTAGAGAAAACGCGCGGACTGATCCGTGACGGCTACAACGAGACCCGTGAGCGGTCCATCCGTGATTCCGAAATTGATGCTGTCCTCTTTGAGAAAGACGTGTGCGTTTCCGTCGAATTCGCCCATTTGAAAGGCACAGTCAAACTCCATCGGAAGTGCGAGGTGGAGCAGAATGTTTTCCTCGGTCTTGTCCGCTTTACACGAACAGAGTGAAAAGAGAAACAGAAAGGCAAAGAGAAGTGTTGAGCAACGTTTCATAGATACCTCCGAATATCCGTTTAGAGGAGTATATTCGGTTGGTATCCAAAATCATTCCCGCGCGGCGTGCCCGATGAAATCCGCGACGTCGTGTGCCAAGAGACTCATTTCTCCGAGTGCGTCGCGGCACAGGTCTCCGGCTTTTGCATGGAGGTAGACTCCGAGCGTCGCAGCGTCGAACGGCAAAACCTTTTGTGCGGCAAAGGCGGCGATCATTCCGGCGAGCAGGTCGCCCATTCCGGCTTTTGCCATTCCGGGATTTCCGAACGGATTGATGCACAGCCGTCCGTCGGGGGAGGAGACGACGGTGCGGTTTCCTTTCAGCACGACCGTACAGCCGTAGCGTGCCGAAAAGGCGGTGGCAAGCCGAATGCGATCAAGCTGCACCTCGGACGGGGTTGTGTGACAGAGACGCGCCATTTCGCCCGGGTGCGGCGTGAGAATGAGCTTTTCGCCGTAGGTTTCCAAAAGATCCTCGCGTGCCGCAAGAATGGTCAGTGCGTCAGCGTCGCAGACGACAGGGCAATTGGATTCGGATAAGAGAAATTCCAAAAATAGTTCTTGTTCGCGCCCCGTTCCGATGCCGCAACCGATCAGCAGTGCCGATTGGTTCGGAAGTCGTTTGAGAAGGGCTTGTTTCGTGCGTTCGAGATCCGTTTCGTCGTCAAACGTCTCGAGGAAGGGAAGATAGATCGGCTCGCACAGCCGTCCTTTCAGCACGTTCAGCACGTCTTCGTATCCCGTGCAGGTGAGAAGACCGATGCCGCAGCGAAGCGCGCCGAGCGAGGCAAGCAACGCCGCGCCGGGCATATCCCGACTGCCGCAGTAAGACAGAAGCTTGCCGTAGTTTGCTTTGGAGGTCTCTGCTTCGCGCTTGGGAAGAAGTGTCAAAAGGTCTTTGGAAGTCAAAAAAGCGCGGGGGGCCGTTTCAAACAGCTCTTTTGGTATCCCGACGTCAGCACACCGGACCTTGCCGGAGGCTTGCAGGCCCGGCGCGGTCTCCAGTGCCGGCTTGGAGGCCGTGAAGGTGACCGTCAGGTCGGCGAAGACGAGGGCGGCTTTTCCGTTTTCGCGGTAAAATGCGCCGCTGTCGGAATCCAGTCCGCTCGGGACGTCTGCGCTGATGATGAACGCGTTTGAATCGGAAAGAAGGCGACAGAGATCCCAAAATCGGGGATCCGGTTCGCGCTTTGCATCGTAGCCGATGCCGAAGACACAGTCCACGATGACCGTCGCGCGGCGGATGAGGTTTTCACAGAGAACACGGTCTCGTCCCTCGAAGGAGAAGAGGGGAGAATCGAGCGTGTTGCAGGAGTAAGCGCGTTCGCGACAGAGGGGAGAGGTCGGCTCGAATACGCTGATGACACTTGTGCGGATGTCGCGTTCGCGACAGAGGGCGGCAAGGGTATATCCGTCCGCGCCGTTGTTTCCGCCGCCGCAGAGAATGAGCACCTCTTCCGGAACGGAGGGGGTGTCATGGATGAGTGCCTCGTAGAGGGCCTCCGCGGCGGAATCCATCAGGGCTCCGGGAAAGATGCCGTATTCCAGCTGCGCACGTTCTTCGAGCGCGCGGAGTTCTTCGGCAAAACACAAGTGCATAGAATACCTCGGTGTGAAATGTAATTATATATTATTATACAGATTTTTTAGAAAGTTTCAAGTCGCTTGACAGAACTTCGCTCATGCAATATACTAAAGACAGAAACACGACACGCTTTCTTTCGGAGGGTACTATGAAACTGAGTTTTGTCAAAATGCAAGGTGCAGGAAACGACTACCTTTTCTTTGACGGTTTTACGCAGGAGATTAAGGATCCTGCTTCTCTTTCGGTTCGCTTGTCACCGCGCGGACTTTCCGTCGGCTCGGACGGAATTATTTTGGTGCTCCCTGCCGAATCGGGTGATCACGACGCGAAAATGCGTATTTTCAACGCGGACGGAAGTGAAGCGGAAATGTGTGGAAACGGCGTCCGTTGTGTGGCGAAATTCCTCTATGAGGAACGCGGCGTGAAAAAAGACGTTTTGAAGATCGAGACGCTCGGCGGATTGAAAACCGTCGGAGTTTCCGTGGAAGACGGCAGAGTGACCTCGGCGCGCGTGGCGATGGGAGAGGCGGATTTTGCGTTGTCGGCCGTCACAAAGACGCCCGATGCCCCGGAGCTCATCGACCGTCCCGTGCGTGTGGGTGAATCGACGATGCGCCTGACCGCGCTTTCGGTCGGAAACCCTCACGCCGTCTCCTTCTGGGAAGACATTGAGAATTTGGATCTGCCGCGCATCGGCCCCGCTGTGGAAAATCATCCGCTGTTTTCCGAACGCATCAACGCGGAGTTTGTGCGCGTCATTTCGCCGACCTCACTTGATATTCGCATTTGGGAGCGCGGAAGCGGTGAGACGCTTGCCTGCGGAACGGGAGTTTCGGCTTCTGTGGCTGCTGCAGTCAGACTTGGTATTTGTAAGAAGAATACCCGAGTCAACGTTCGCGTGCGCGGCGGTTTGCTCGCCGTGGAAGTCACCGACGACGGCATTTTCCTGACCGGCCCCTGTGTGACGGTGTACCACGGTTCGGTTGAAGCGTAAGAAAACTCGATCTAGGATCTTCGCGCCCTCCTTTGGAGGGCGCATTTCTTTTTTTGTATTTACAAACGGCGCGTTTCGTTGTACAATAAGAGAAATGAAGTTCGGGAGGTGAGACGGTGAGTTTTTCAGCACCGATGGCACATTTTTACGATCTCTTAAATGACGGCGCCAATTATGCCGCCGAACGCGATCTTGTCGTCTCGCAGTTGCCCGACGGTGCTGTTCGCGGACTGGATCTCGGTTGCGGAACGGGCTCGCTCGTGCTTCTGTTGAGTGAAGATTATGAGATGACGGGAGTCGACCTTTCCGAAGAGATGCTTTCCGCGGCGGATGAAAAGGCGTTTTCTGCTCACCGCCGTGCCCGTTTCATCTGCCAGGACATCACGCGCCTGTCCTTGGG
>JAFQUW010000032.1 GCA_017408325.1 Clostridia bacterium
CCCATTGTTAAATCGCAAACGGCACTCGCGCTTTGAGTGCCGTGTGTGTTTAGGACTGTCTTTTTGTCTTTTTCACTTGGCTTTTCTCTTTGGTTCTTTCTCTTTTCTCCTGAAAAGAGAAAGAACAACAAAACAAAATCCCCCCAAAGAACAAGGGCTCGCCGTAAAGGCGAGCCCTTGATGAGTTTGTGAGCGATTAGTCGATCACGATGGAGGCAACGTCGGTGTAGACAACGGAGTTGTCATTGAGGATGACGTAGCCGCGGACGAGCCAAGTACCGGTCTTGCCGGTGGCATCCTTCTGGAAGCCGACGACGTCGCGGTCAGCGGCAGCAGTGGAGATACCCTTGGTGACGGTGTTGACGGTGGTGTCAACAACAAGGTCAGCGGCAGTAGCCTTACGGGTCATGAGGACGCCGGTCTCCTTGACGTCGCCGGAACGGGACATCATGAAGTAGAAGGTCTGGCCATCCTTGGAGAGGTCGACGACGGAAGCGACAGCGGCAGGCGCGGTCTGACCGTAAACGGCCTCGAGGGTGCAGTCAGCAGACGGCATAAGGAAGGTGAACTGTCTGTCGGTAGAGACGATCTTACCGTTGAGAGTCCAGTAGGAGAAGCCTGCGCCGTTGGTACCGACGGTCGCGATGGACGCGTAGGTACGGACAACGGTCTTGACGTCGGAACCGTCGACGATGGTCAGGTTCGCAGCAGTCGCTTCATCCTTGACGTAGGAAGCGTAAACTTCGGTGGTAGCATTGACGATGAATCCTTCGTCAACACCGCCGGCGACCTGCCAACCGGCGAAGGTGTAACCCTTCAGGGAAGGAGCGGTCACGTCGTCGTAGGTCAGGACGGTGCCGGCAGCAACGGCCTTGACGTCGACGATCTTACCGGTCTTGGAATCCTTGAAGTAGACGTTGTAGGTCTCGGATTCCGCAGCGTCATCAAAGACGGCGATGATGTTGAGAGCCTTGCCGCCCGGGATGGTGATGGTAGCATCGGTGCCGAGGATGGCATCGTTGCCGCCGACCCAGTACTTGAAGCCTTCGCCGGAAGCGGTCAGGGTGACCACATCGCCGGCAGCAGCTTCGAGAGCGGAGAGTTCAACCGCTTCACCGTTGACGGTGGCAGCGACGGAACCGTTACCGTTCACAGTGACGGTGATGGGAGCCTTGACCACGGGGGGCTCAGGAAGTTCGGCAACGCCCTGGATGTAGGCGTTGGACTTGAAGCCGACGAACGCGTCGCGGGTCGCGGTGGTGCGGCCTTCGGCATCGGCAGCGCCAAGAGCGACATAACCGGTGCGGTAGACATGGTCACCGGCGCCGCCGTTCAGAGCGGGATCCTTGTAGGTGAGCCAAGCGCCTTCGGTATCGAGGGTGGCGGCAGCGCCGTCATTCAGGGTGATACCGGTAGCCTTGACGTAACCGCCGTTGGAGATGCCGGCAGCGTAAACGCCGTGGACGTTACGGGCCCAGAACAGACCGGAGTTGTACTTGTTGTACTCAAAGGAAGCAGTGTTGCAGGTGGTGTTGGTCTTGCCGTTGACGTGGAAGAGGATGGCAAAGCCGCCTTCGGGGATCACGGGACGGGTGGCGGAGGTGTTGCCGCCGAGGTTGATCACTTTGTAGTAATCTTCCACTTCCGTGGGCTCGCAGATATAAGCGCGCCAGGTGGAGCCGGTGCCGCCGAGAGCGCCGCCGAAGGACATCACGTCGTAGACGTTGACGCCGGGTTTGGTGATGATGTTAGAGGAGTTGGACCAAGCAGCGTTGGTGCCGTCGTAGTCCGCGTGGGACACGTAGAGACGATCGTAGTTCAAGAGAACGGGGGTCGCCGCCGGGATGACGGTGCCGGTACCGTTGACGGTCGCCGCGGAGCCGCCGGTGGTGGCGTTGATGCCCGCAGTGGACTTGAAGTGGAAGCGGTTGATGAACCAGGTGCCGTTCACACCGGAGTCGGCATGAGCGTTGAGAGCTTCCTGATCCTGGGCATCAATGAGGTCGAGACCGTAGTTGATCCAGCCTTCAAAGGCATCCCAGAAGGTGGGGTTGAAGTACTCGTCTGCCATCGGCGCGAAGTCACGATAGTAGTTGTAAGCGTTGGTGAAGTTGGCGTTGGAAACGTCATTGGGCTCTTCGTTGAAGAGGAAGTCTTCCGCCGGGGTCAGAGCGTTCGGATACACGTTGATCTGGTCGAGGTAGAAGTCGGTGCCGGTACCGCCGTTGGCAACAGCCACCTGAGCGTTGTTCAGGTTGATGTTGAGGAAGTTGCTGGTAGCGGTGGCACGGTAGGAGAGAGCGATGCCATCATGGACGTCGCTGTCATCACCGGCAGCAACCTGCGCCTCGCCGTCGATGAAGAACTGGGTGGTTCCCCGGGCGGCGTCAAAGGTGAGGGTGAAGCGAGCATACTCGGTGGGCATGTCAAAGAAGTAGGTGACTGCCGCAGAGTTGGAGGCCCAAGCATTACGGTTGCCGTAGGGCAGGATCAGCACAGAGTCGGTGCCGAGCTCGTCGTTGTAGTAGGTGGCAAAGACTGCCTGCATCTCGTTGTTGGACTTCGTGGTATCTGCCATATACTTTTCAGCGGAGCAGAGGTTGAAGACCAGACCGGCGAAGTACAGGTTCGAGGGGTTGAGCGAGGGAGCACCCTCGTCCGTCATAATATCGTTGGTCTCGAGGGTGGGCAGCTCAACGAACTTCGCGTACATATCGAAGGTCATACCAACGGTATTGTCCACGAACTGGCTGTACACGTTGGACGAGGTCAGGCCCTTGGCACCGGTGGCGTACCCGGTGTTGGAGCTGCCGGTGTTGGTCAGATGCCAAGCACCCGTTGCATCAGTCAGGCTGATGGCCGCGGTCTTCGTGGCGGGGGTGCAGGTGGTGGAACCAAACAGATCAAAAAAGCTGTTGGAACCGGAGACGGTGAGCTTAGACGTATAGAAAGACTTCGTCTGGAGTTCTGCATACGGAGTGCTATACGCAAAAGCCGGGACGGCGAGAGCCACGACCATGAAGATGCCGAGGATCGCCGCAAGAATGCGTTTGGTAGACATAGTTACCTCCAAAGTAAGATGTGTGTTCTCTCCCCACACGAAAGAAGGGAGGGCGGAGATTTGCGCCGGAGGGCGCCGGACACCGCCTGTCCGTTTTAAAAATGGAAATAGGAATACAAGAAACGACATGGCTTCCCGAAAACACGGCAAACCACGGCGGCCCTTGTCAGGCGGGGCAGATGCCCCTTTCTTTTGTGGCACAATTCTATCATATATAGGATGAAAAATCAAGCGGCTTTTTTGCGAGTGCACAAAAATGCGCACAATCAACAAAATCAATTTTCAAACTTTGTGCAAAACCACAAGAAAAACGGCGTTGAAACGAGTGAGTTTTCCACATCTTGCGTCCAACAAACAGACAGACACAAGAAAATAAAAAAATTTTTCTTTTTTTCAAAAAAACTATTGCAAAAGTTTTCGCTTGGTGTTATAATGACCAACGGAAATAGGAAGAATTCAAACCCAGTGATCGGTCGAACCTTCATTCAGGGAGGTTTGGCGGATCCAATGTTACATTGAAGGAGTTTTTACTATGAAAAAGTATGAAGCCCCGGAAGTGCGCGTTGACACCTTCGCCATCGAAGATGTGATGACCGCTTCCACCACTTGGGACACCCCCGAAGAGAATCCCAACGAATAAGAAGTAACCAAAAGAAAGACCGCACCGAACGGTGCGGTCTTTTCTTATTCCCACCGCCCCCTTCTTCTCCGACAAAAAAGAGCAAACGGGAAAGTGTTTTTCACTTTCCCGTTTGCTCTTTTGATTCGTTTCGGAAAACGAATTCGTTTACAGGATCACTTCGTGGCCGATCTTCGCAGACTCATAGACGGCGTCGAGGATCTTCATCAAAGTCACGCCGTCCTCGGCAGGGGCGATGCACTCGGTTCCGTTCTTCACGCAGTCGGCAAAATGGGCGATCTCTTTTTCGAACATGGTCTTGAAGTCGTTCTTCGGCAACTCCTGCGGAGTCATGTTCATATAATAATCATTGACCACGCCGAAGAGTTCAATGTGGTCGGTGAGCTGCAAGGCACTCTTGGTGCCGAAGAGGTCGACCTGTCCCACGGGGGACTTCAGGTTCAGGTTAAAACTCGCCTCCACCTGCAAAACAAGGCCGGAGTCGAAGCGGATGATCGCGCCGGCAAAGTCCTCGGTGTCGTTTTTGAAATCGTAGCGGTCGCCGAACTCGTAGTCGCGGCGATAGCCACCCTCGGGGATGGCGCGCGGCGCGCGGTTTCTGCCGAGATTGTCAAAAGTGTAGCCGTAGACGCTGACGGGCTTGGGTCCGCCGGCGAGGAAGCGCACAAGGTCGATGACGTGCACGCCGAGGTCGATCAGAGGGCCGCCGCCGGAGAAAGACTTGTCCGCAAACCAGCCGCCGGGGCAGCCGTTGCGACGCAGGTACTGCGCCTTGGCGTAGTAGACGTCACCCAAGAAACCGTCGGAGATGAGATTCTGGATGTGACGGGTGGTGTTCTCGTAACGGCGCACAAAGCCGATCTGCAAAAGTTTTCCGTTTTCCTTGGCGACGGCGAGCATCTCCTCGGCGTCGGCGGCGGTCATCGCCATCGGCTTTTCGCAGAGGACGTTGATGCCCGCTTTGAGCGCGGCAATCGAAATGGCAGCGTGTTCGGAGTTCCAGACGGTCACGGAGACACAGTCGAGTTCTTCCTTTGCGAACATCTCGTGATAATCGGTGTAAATCGTCGGGGTCGCGCCGGGGCAATGCTCGGTTGCAAAACGCTCCGCCTTATCGGGCAGAAGGTCACAGAGAGCAACGATCTCGGTCTCGGGGCAGACGGTATAGCCGTTCGCGTGGCTGCGGGCAATGCCGCCGCAACCGACAATGGCACAACGCAGTTTTCGATCCATTCTTTTTCTCCTCATAATCAACAGAATATCTTGTGTTTTATTTTACAAGACAAGGAGAAAAAAAGCAAGAGAAAAAACACAAAAAACTTTGTTTTTTTTGCATTGGGTCCATCAGGTGAGAAAGGCGCGCAATTGAGCGAGGATCCTCTTTTCGGCTCGTGAGACCTGCACCTGCGTCATCGAGAGTACGCGAGCAGTGTCCGTTTGTGTCATACGCCGATAATAGCGCAGACGGATCAGCGCGGCGTCGCGCACGGTCAGACGCGAAAGTCCCTCGGAGAGCGCGAGGCGGTCGACGAGGGCGTCGTATTCCCTCTCGTCGACGGAAGGCTCGACCCCTTCCTCGCAGAGCTCGGCGATCGACTTAGGCGGAGTGAACACGCCCGCGGCGAGGGCTGCCGCTTCCTCGGTGAGCCCTGCGAGCTTTGCGGCCTCTCTCAAACTCGCTCCTTCGCCCAGGGTCTCCTGCGCACGGGCGAGGCGCGCCGCATCTGTTCGCAGCGAGCGCGGAATTTTTACCGTACTGTTTCGGCGAAGAAAATCCCTCAGATGTCCCTCTATGACCGGGACGGCGTAGGTCGAAAAGGCCACGCCGCGGCTCTCGTCAAAATCGCGCAGAGCGCGCAGAAGCCCCTCGATCCCCGCCTGCACAAGATCCTCCCGATCGGATTCCGCAGGGCGATGTCGGGCGACGAGCATGTGCACCAGACCGATATGTTCTTCGCAGGAGAGGGACTGCTTTTCCCTCACTTCCAAAGCGACAGGCGTTTTTCCAAAACGACGCGCGTCGATCTTCCGAGAACGCTCTTGACGCGGACGCGATCCATAAAGGTCTCCATGATCGAGAAGCCCATTCCGCCGCGTTCATGGGCGCGATCCGTGGTAAAAAACGGCTCTCTGGCGCGTTCCACGTCCTCGATCCCGTGCCCGTGATCCGTGACGGTGATGCGCACGCGGCCGTCGGAAAACAGGCAAAAATCGACCTTGACCCGACCGCCCTCCATCTCCCGATAGCCGTGTACGAGGGCGTTGGTCACCGCCTCCGAAAGTGCGGTCTTGATATCCGCGAGTTCTTCTGCCGTCACGGGGTGCGGGAGCAAAAAACCCGCCGCCATCACACGGGCAAGCGACTCGTTCTCACTCTGCGCCGAAAAGACGGCACTGAGGCTGTTTTTTACATTCCGTCTCATGCTTCTTCCCTTTCGATAAACCGTAAAAATTTTTCCGCACCGCAGAGATCCAGAATCTTCCTGACCCGTGCGCTCGGTGAGGAGACGAAGAGCGGGATCCCCGCCGCTTTTGCCACGCGCACGCGACCGAGGATGAGCCCGAGCGCAGAACTGTCGCAAAACTCGGTCCCCGACAGATCCAGTACCACACGGCACGCAGTTGTGTTTGCAATTGCAAAGTCCAGTTCCCGTCGCAAAGTCAAAGTGTTGTGGTGATCGAGTTCCCCCGTGATGAAACACACGAGATCTTCTCTTTGTTTTTCTATTTTCAAAGGCATCCTGTTTTTCCTCCCTGAGACGATTGTAAACCGAAAAAAGAGCAAAAAGTGTCGAAGAGAGGCATTGACACATTCCTTCCTATGATTTATAATATGCTGTTGGAGGTTCTTCATGAAAACCACCCCGAAAACCATCCCCGTTTCCCGCCGTGCCGCCCTGCTCTCCCCGGCGAGCCCGTTTGCCGACGCAAGCCTTACCGAACAGAGCAAAACGGCACTCGTCGACCTCGGTTACGAACCCGTGGTCTACGAGAGTGCACAAGGTGCTTCCGGCTACCTTGCCGCAAGCGACGAGGTGCGTGCGCGTGACTTGATGCACGCCTTTCTCGACGACAGCATCGACGCCGTGTTCTGCACGCGAGGCGGATACGGATGTATGCGGATCCTGCCGCTTCTCGACTACGACGCGCTGCGCGAACATCCCAAGCCCTTCGTCGGTCTCTCGGATATCACGGCTCTTCACCTCGCGCTTTATCGCAAATCGGGTCTTCGCACCCTGCACGCGCCGATGCCCTTTCGTTACCCCGCACTTCCCGAGGCGGCAATGCGACGTCTGAAATCCGTATTGGACGGAAAAGACGGTGCATCCTATACTGCGAACGACGGGCTCTTTTCCATCCACGGCGGATGCGTCACCGCGCCGATGATCGGCGGCAATCTGACGCTCGTCGCCTCCCTTCTCGCCAGCGAATACTGCCCCGATTTTTCCGGTCACGTCCTCTTTCTGGAGGAGGTCGGCGAAGAGGAATACCGCATCGACCGCCTGCTCACGACGCTTTCGCTTGCCGGAGTGTTCGAGTGCGTCTGCGGTATCGTGTTCGGCGGATTCACCGACTGCGGAGATGAGGAGAAGATCCAAAGGATCCTCACCGAACGCATCCCGAAGCAGATCCCGACACTCGGCGGATTTCCCGCGGGACACCTGCAAAACAATCACGCATTCCGCGAGGGCGGCGTCGTCACTCTGGACGCAGATGCCCCCTCTCTCAGATTCCACCCCTGACGAGGTGCACATGAAACAACGCGTTTTCTCAAAACTCGACGGTATGAAGGACGAAGCGATCGCGCTTTTGCGCACGCTACTCTCCTTTGACAGCGTCGACACGCCCACGTCCGACCCCGACGCCCCACACGGCGAAGCGGTCGCAGGCTGTCTTGCCGCGGCACTGAACGCCGCAAAGGACTACGGGCTTTTGACAACGAACCTTGACGGCGAGGCAGGTCTCATCGACTCGGACGAAGGCATCTCCCCGAAGATCGGCATGCTCTGCCATCTCGACGTCGTTCCCGCAGGTGAAGGTTGGTCACACGATCCCTTCAAAGGTGAGATCGAAGACGGCAAGCTGTTCGGCCGCGGCACCTCCGACGACAAGGGTCCCTTCGTCTGTGCGCTTCTGGCACTGGCGGCCATCCGCGCCTGCGACGTCCCCTTAAAATATCCCATCCGCCTCATTGCAGGCACCTGTGAAGAGACGGGCAGTGCCGACATTGCCCACTGCAAAAAGTGCGGCGTCATTCCGCCCTACGTCTTCTCCCCCGATGCAAACTATCCCGTGGTCAACACCGAAAAAGGCATGGCACGGTTTTCCGTTTCCGCCACGCTCCCCGAAGACAGTGCGCTGTCGTCTCTGTCCGGCGGTGAGGTCTTGAACATGGTGCCCCAAAGTGCCGCTGCGACCCTGAAGGACGGCACGATAATCAAAGCGGAGGGCAAAAGCGCCCACGCTTCCACGCCGGAGCTCGGCGAAAACGCCGTAACTTCACTCTTTGAGATCCTCTGCGCTCAACTGCAAAGCGACCCCGCCTACGGCATCCTCGAAACTGCACGCGGTCTGCACCCTCCCCACGTGACGGACGGTTCCCCGCTCGGGATCGAGGCATCCGACGAGATCAGCGGAAGCCTCACCTGCTCGCTCGGACTCGCCCGTCTGGAAGACGGCGTTCTCACCCTCTCGTTTGACGTGCGGCACCCCCTGTGCACGAGCGCCGACGAGATCCGCGAAAAGCTTGAGGCGCGTCTTTGCTCTACGCCGTTTTCCGTTACGAAGTTCCAAGGGATCGCGCCGCACCACGTCGACGAGAATTCCCCCTTCGTGCAGAGCCTGCTCTCTGCCTACACCGAAGTCACGGGACTGGAGGGCTACTGCATCGCCATCGGCGGCGGTACCTACGTCCACGACATCGACGGCGGCGTTGCCTTCGGAACCTGTTTCCCGAATCAGGACTGCCGCATTCATTCCCCCGACGAATTCATCCCCGTCGAAGATCTCATCCTAAACGCAAAGATCTTCGCCGCCGCCCTGCTGAAACTGCAGGATCAAACCTTGTAATTTTTGAAAAAAGGAAGGATAAATATCATGCGCTACACCGGAGTTACTTCCCGCGGAATCATCATGCCCATCTTCAAAGAGGGTGACGATCTCGTCCGTCTCATTGCCGAAAACATTCTCGCCGCAAGCCGCGGTGAGGGCTTTGCCCTCCACGACGGCGACATCGTCGGCGTCACCGAGGCCGTCGTTGCCCGCACGCAGGGCAACTATGCAACGGTTGAACAGATCAAAAAGGATCTCCAGAACAAGTTCGGCGACGAGGAGCTTGCCATCGTCTTCCCCATCCTCTCCCGCAACCGTTTCTCCATTTTGCTTCGCGCCATCGCCGCGTCCGTCAAGAAGCTCTACATCCAGTTCTCCTACCCCTCCGACGAGGTCGGCAACCGTCTCATTGAGACCGAACTTGTGGACGCGAAGGGCATCAACCCCTACGTGGCAAGTTTTGACGAGAAAGGCTTCCGCGACACCTTCGGTTACGAGACGGTGCACCGTTTCACGGGCGTCGACTACATCGAATACTACAAGTCGCTCGGAAACGGCAACATTGAGGTGCTGTTCTCCAACGATCCGACCTACGCCTTAAACTACACGAAGAACGTGCTCAACTGCGACATTCACACCCGTTTCCGCACCCAGAAGATCCTGAAGGCGGCGGGCGCCGTCCACTCCTACCGCCTCGACGAAATCCTCACCGAGAGCGTCGACGGAAGCGGTTACTCCGCCTACGGCCTGCTCGGCTCCAACAAGGCGACCGAAGAAAAAGTCAAACTTTTCCCCCGCGACACCCAGCCCTTCGTCGACGCGCTCTGCGCGAAGCTCTATGAGCTCACGGGCAAGAAGATGGAAGTGCTCGTCTACGGCGACGGCGGATTCAAGGATCCCGTCGGCGGCATCTGGGAGCTTGCCGATCCGGTCATCTCCCCCGCCTACACGCCCCGTCTCTCCGGCACGCCCAACGAACTGAAGATGAAGTATTTTGCCGACAACGAGTTTGCCGATCTCTCCGGCGAAGCACTTGCCGAGGCGATGAAGGCCAAAATCCGCGAAAAAGACTCCAACCTCGTCGGAAACATGCAGTCCCAGGGTACGACGCCGCGTCAACTCACCGACCTGCTCGGTTCGCTCTGCGACCTCACCAGCGGAAGCGGTGACCGCGGAACGCCCGTCATCCTCGTTCAGGGATACTTCTCAAACTTCGCATCGGAGGAATAAGACCGTGAATCAAAGCCCCAGCCGTCCGCGCCGTCCCGTGCAACAGATGCCCCCCGCACAGCGGCCGCAGCAGACCCCACCGAAAAAGCGCCGCAGAAAACTGCGCCCCACCGCGATCGCCATCCTGATCATCATGGCCCTGCTTTTGTGCGCGATTGTCTTCGGCATCACGTATCTCATCACCTACAACGCGACTTATCAGGCCGAACTGGAGGCGATGAAGGAGCAACTCGAAGCGGGCACGGATGAATCCGTCTCCGACGTCGGCGGTGCCGATGAGCCCGAGGACGTCGTCTCAAAGCCCGTCACCGACGAAAACGATGAGGCCGCGGATCCCGACGAACCAGTCTCAAACGAAAACGACACCCCGTCGACCGATACCCCGTCGACCGATACCCCGTCGAACGGCACCCAGCAGAACGCCGAACCGAATCAGGGCGGCAGCACGATGCCCGCACCGAAGCCCACCGGTAAATTTGCCGACATCCCGTCAATCGTCAGCTACGTCGACTCGCTCGGCATCAACTTCAAGGATCTCAAGTCCTTTGACATGAGCGGCTACTTTGAAGACGCGATGCTGAAGCCCACCGCGGATGCGGGGGCGGCCTACCAAAACGAGACCGTCTACATCGGCGACTCGCTCGTTCTCCACATGGGTTCGCGCTCGACGCATCCGAAAAACATGGTCTACGGCGCGGCGAGCATCAACCCCGAAGACGCCTGTGTCAAGAAACTGACCACGCTCAAAAACGGCACGGAAGCGACCTTTGCCGAGGCGATGGCCGAACTTCAGCCCAAGCGTATCGTCCTCTCCATCGGCACCAATTCGATGTGGATGGAACCGACGGTCTACCTGCAGTTCTTCTCGCGCTTCGTCGACCAGCTCAAGGCTGCCTGTCCCAAGGCGGAGATCATCCTGCAATCCACGCCGCCGCTGACTGCCGAGTACGAAGCCGGCAAGAATTTCCCCACCAACGAGAAGATCAACCGCTTCAATATGTACCTCGCCGGTCTTGCCGTCTATCGGGACGTGTACTTCTTAAACAGTGCGCCCGGACTCAAAAACGCCTCCGGCACGCTGGACGCAAAGTATGACAGCGACGGGTTCCACATCTCCGCCGAGGGCTACGACGTCTGGACGAATGCCCTGCGCACCCACGCGACCACCCTTCAAAAATAAGGAGTGCCACACTTGAAACGCACGATTTGTCTGCTTTTTGCCCTTTTGTTCCTCGTTTCGCTTGCCGCCTGCACGGCGAACGTGTCAACTGCCCCCGAGGCGCCGGTCGAAGAGGAAAAGAAGGACGTCCCCGCCGACTATTCGGCGGTGGAAAAGGCTATCAAAAAGCTCCCCGAGGATCGCTCCCTCTACACCAAGGCGACCTTAAAGGCGCTGGACGAGGCGGTCAATTCCATCCGTTACGGGCTCGCCGAGGAGGATCAAGAGACGGTGGATGCCTGCGCCAAGGCGGTGGAAGAGGCCGTTGCGGCACTGAAAGAAAAGGTGCGTTTCACGTCCTACCGGGAGATCATCGATTACGTCGACTCGCTCGGCATTGATTTCGACGATCTCAAGTCTTTCGACCTCTCGGGCTATTTTGAAGACACACTTCTGACCGAGACCGAGGACGCCGGCGAAGAGTACCTGAACGAGACGTACTACATCGGCGACTCGCTGACGCTCTACATGCACCGCTACGCGACGCTGCCCAAAGAAAACATCTACGGCGTCGGCTCGATCAATCCCCAACACGCCGCAGAAGACGACCTCGTCACGCTCTCCGACGGCACGCCCTGCACCTTCGCGGAGGCGATGGAGGAGATCGGACCCAAGCGCATCGTGCTCACCATCGGCACCAACTCCATGCTGATGGATTCCATTGACTACATCACCTATTTCGGCACGCTGGTCGACGACCTCAAAGAGGGCTGTCCCGACGCCGAGATCATTCTGCAGTCGACCTCTCCTTTGACCGCCGAGTACGAGAAGAACATGCGCCTTCTCACCAACCGCAACATCAACCGTTCCAACGCGCTTCTCGCGGGGCTTGCCGCCTTCAAGGGCGTCTACTATCTGAACACCGCCGAAGCACTCAAGGATGAACACGGTCAACTTGACGTCAAATACGATCTCGGAGAGGGCTACGGTCACATCAACGCCGAAGCCTACGCCGTCTGGGAGACGTACCTGCGCACCCACGCGATCGTGGACTGAGTAAAACAGGGGCCGAAGAATTTTCGGCCCTTTTTCTTCGGTGTTTTTTAAATTTGACTTTACATTTTTCGCGTTCTACATTATAATATTGATGTAATTTGCGCAGGGAGATCCCTGCAGAAAGGAATCTACCATGAACAAGACCCGTATCTGTTCTCTTCTTTTGGCTCTCCTGATGGTCGTGGGACTCTTTTCCTTCGTTGCCTGCCAGAATGAGCCTGCCGCAAACGAAAACGATCCCTCCGCAGGCGACGTTGCCGACAAGCCCGACGAAGGAGAAAATTCCGACCAGACCGACAAACCGAACGGCACCGAGACTCCCGATAATCAAGAGGATCCCGGCCAGTCCGGGACTTCCGACACCGGAGACGAATCCGAAGGAAACGGTAACGCAAACAACGAAACGGACGAGCCGCAAAGCGGCGACACGCAAGAACCCGTCACCGACAAAAAGCCCGTCGGCGAAATCCGCAAGACCATGAAGGTCCTCACCCTCGGAAACAGCTTCTCCGAAAACGCCCATCGCTATCTCATTGACATCATGAAGGCACAGGGCATGGACGACATCATCCTCGGTAACGTGGTTTACACCGCCTGCAGCCTTCAGGCGCACTACTCCAAGGCGCAGAGCGGCGTCCGCGACTGCATCTATTACAAGTTCACCTTGAAAGACGGCGAGTTTGCCGAAGGCACCAACAACGGCAAGGTCACCACCCCCCGTTACAACGTCAACTTCGCTTTTGAAGACGAGGACTGGGACATCGTCATCCTCCAGCAGGTCAGCGGTCAGTCCGGTATCGTCTCCTCCTACAGCCCCCACCTCGACAACCTCGTCAACTACATCAAGGGCTAGGTGAAAGCCGACTGCAAACTCGGTTTCCACATGACTTGGGCCTATCAGGCGAACGCGAACCACTCCGACTTCCCCAAATACTCCAGAAATCAGATGACGATGTACAACTCCATCACCAACGCCGTTCAGCAGTGCGTGGTCTCCCGCGGTGACTTCGATTTCATCCTCCCCGCCGGAACCGCCATTCAGAACA
>JAFQUW010000033.1 GCA_017408325.1 Clostridia bacterium
GAGTCTGATGCTGTGTGCCTGTGAGATGTCGAAATCGTTGATTACCTCGCGCGGCTTTTTGTCGGTGAAGGATGGCGAACTCGTCAACGAGGACGGGGAGCGCGTCGTTTTGCGCGGAGTCAATCTCGGAAGCTGGCTTTTGCAGGAGTGCTGGATGTCCCCCGTGGTCGGCGTCGACGGCGAGTGGGGAAATCTTGACACGATCGAGGCCTTTGAGAAAAACGGTCTGACGCAAGAGCAGATCCAAACGCTGTTTGAAACCTACCAGGAGAATTGGATCACCGAATACGACCTCGACCTCATCGCCGAAAGCGGTGCAAACTGTGTGCGCGTGCCGTTTTGGTATCGCAACTTTATGACGGACGAAGAGGGAACCTGGATTGCGGAAGATCCGGATCAAAACCCCGGCTTTGAGAAGCTTGACTGGGTCATCCGCGAGGCAGGCGAGCGCGGGATGTACGTCATTTTGGATCTGCACGGCTGCCCGGGCGGACAGAGCATGAATCATTGCTGCGGTACGGTGGGACGAAACGACCTGTATACCTCCGAGACTTGCCGTGCGACGATGAAGCTCTTGTGGCAGACGATCGCCGAACGCTATCGGGACAACCCCATCGTTGCCGCGTACGACTTGATGAACGAGCCGCAAAACAACGACGGCTTCGGCGGCAAAGAGCATTACGTCAGCCCGTGGAATCCGGATTCCTGGAAGCAAACGAATGACGTCTACCGTGAGATGGTCGCCGCCGTGCGCGAGATCGACGAAAAACACGTCATCAGCGTGGAAGGCATCTGGCGCATCACCAACCTGCCCGACCCCAAGGAGGAAGGCTGGACGAATATGCTCTATCAGGTGCACCTCTACGACCATACCGCGCAGTTTGAGACCCTCTGCCGCTCCATCTCCGAATATGCGAAGGAGCACGGCGTGGCCGTCTACGTCGGCGAGTTCTCAAACCTCGACGGTATCGCCATCTGTGAGAAATACGGCGTCAACTGGACGACCTGGTCCTATAAGGGCGGAAAGGGCGAGATCGGGGACTGGTTCTGGTACTCCGCGTCTCCCACTCCCGTCGATCCGACCACTGCCTCCTTTGAAGAGGCGTTGGAGCTTTGGGGCGAGAGCCTGCGGACTGAAAACGGTTTTTTGAAAAACGACCGCGTCCTCTCCGCCATCGAATCCGCAACCCTCCCCGTTACAGCAACGAAAAACTGAAACAAAAAAACAAGCCGCACTCTGTGCGGCTTGTTTTTTGTGGTCGAGTAGCGTTATAGTAATCAAGCAGAAACCTCCATAAATACTAGGTTTTCCGCAGCCAAAAACAGTACAAAGGTCTTAATTACTATACTTTTTGTACGAAAGAAATTCAACGTATACGCCGAAACCGTGATCAGTGCGAAACCAAACTCGCCGAGATGATCGCCCAAAAGAAAGCGGAGATCGCAGAGGAAAAAGCAAAACAAAAAGAGGACGCCGATTATGGCGCCCTCAATAGTTTTTTATTGTCAATTTTCCTTAATAAAATCAGCAAAAGCTGTAATGACCTCGCTTGGAAAATCAACACGAGTATATATTGATGAAGGATCTGACGTATCAATCTTATATCCGAAATGGCTTA
>JAFQUW010000034.1 GCA_017408325.1 Clostridia bacterium
AGAAGAGAAGCTGGATCGCGTTCAGGCCCGTAGACGAATGATATTCGTTGAAGACCAAAACGATGAGATCTCCCGTATACGCCGGGAAGCCTGCGGGCAGGTTCTGTTTTTCGCCGCGGAGGCAAAGGTACAGTCCGGGCTCATGCAGAGTATCCAGATCGGCGTTTTCCACCCGAAGAAATCCGAAGCCGTCCTCGCCGCGAAAACCGCGTGCGCCCGTCTCGCCTTTCTCGCCGCGCGCACCCGTATCCCCTTTCGGCCCGATGATGCGGGCAAGTTCGACCAGGTCTCTCCACGCGGTCTCTTCTTCCGCCTCGTACTTATACTGCAGGTGCGTATCGTTTGCGCGGAAACTCAGCGGAGCAAGCGAGAGGTTGGTTGCCGTCTCCGAAAGCAGACGCACGAATTCCGAAAGCAAGGTCGGCTCCGTCTCTCCGACGGGCTGAGAGACCGTGGGAGCGTTGCTCGCCCGAACGTCGAGTCTGAGACTTCCGACCGTGGCAAGAGAGCGTTCCCCCTTCACGCCGAAGACCGAGACGTAAAAGGAACCCGGATCCTTCAATACCTGATGCGGCACGTAATACTCCTCGCCGTCTCGGATGTCAGCCAGTTCAAACGCCTCCTGCCCCGTGCGGAAAAAGCGGACGATGACGAAATACCCGTCCCACTCCTCTCCGAACTCCATTCGAAAGCGCACGAACTCCCTCGCACCGCTGTAAAGCACTCTGTCGGAATCTTCCGACAGAGTCAGGGTCTGATTGTTTACTTGAAAGCGCAACATCTTGTTTTTTCCTCCTTTTCTTGCGCGTTTGGGGGGATTTTAGAGAGATTTTGCACTGACAGACAATGACGCGCGCACTTTTCTCTTCTTTTTTTGAAAAAAGGTTTGTTTTTTTTTACTTCCCGCGGTATAATAAACGGTACAATCAAAAAAACGATCCATCCGTTCAAACCCGTTGGAGAATCTATGCAATCAACCGTTTTTTCGCGCTTAGCACTTTCCGAGTCGCTCGCGCTCTCTTTTTCAAAGAACACGCTGCACAAGACAAACTATCTGACGCTGTTCTTCCGTCTTCCCTTGAGTGACGAGACCGCGTCGGAAGCGTCACTGCTCGCGCATCTCATCACGAATTTAAGCGCAGACTATCCCTCGATGTACGACCTTCGCCGCGCGAAAGCCGCCCTTTGGGGAGCAGAGATCGCCGCATCGACGAGTGCGCTCGGCGACACCCTTCTTCTCACGGTCAACGCAACCTATCTGAAAGATCGCTATGCGCCAAAGGGCGAAAACATTACCGCGGGCGTGCTGTCCTTTTTGCGTTCCTTCTTCTGCCGCCCCTATCTCGTCGACGGCACCTTTGACCCCGCGCTCGTGCGTCTGGAGGCAAAAAACGCCGCAGACGACGCGCGCGCCGTCTTAAACGACAAGAGCCGCCTTGCCCGCCGCCGCCACGTTGAGATCATGTACGAGGGCACGCCCTTTGCCGCAAGTTCCCTCGGTCGCGCCGAACTCATCGAATCTCTGACGGCGGACAAACTCACCGAATCGTTTTACCGTCTTCTGTCTTCCGCGCCCGTGGAAGCGATCTTCGTCGGCGAGACGGACGAAGAGCTTCTCGCACAAGAACTGTCGCGTCTGATGGGCGAATTTCAAAAAACGCCGCTCACGATCCCCGCGCCAACGGTCGGGACGGCCCCCGAGACCGTGCGATGCGTGACGGAATATATGGACATCAATCAGGCCCACCTCTGTCTCGGCCTGCGTTCTCCCTCCCTTCGCACCGCGCCCGATTACTTTGCCTTCTCGGTCGCCAACACCGTCTTCGGTGCGGGAACCACCTCGAAACTCTTCATGAACGTGCGTGAAAAACTCTCGCTGTGTTACCGCGTCGCCTCGATCTACTCCGCGCAAAACGGTTTCCTGCAGATCTACGCCGGAATCGACGCGGACAAACGCTCCGCCGCCGAAGACGAGATCCTTCTCCAACTTGCCAACACGCAAAACGGCGAGATCGCCGACGACGAGTTCCAAAACGCGAAAAACACCCTGACAAACGCCATCCGAACCTACACCGAGTCGCCCGACAGCCTCGCCGCATGGGCGATCCCACGGATCCTCATGGGAGTCAAGGTCGATCCGGCCTACGAGATCGAGCGGCTCTCCGCCGTCGGAAAAGACGAGGCTGCCGAGTCGTTTCGCCGCCTTGTGCCCGACACCTTCTACTGCCTGCAAAAGGAGGAATTATGAGCCGATTCATCCGACAAGACTATCCGCAGATCGGTGAGAGCGTGCTGCGTTTGATGCACAAAAGCGGCCTTCGCGTCTTCCTCATCCCCCGCCAAGGCAAGGAAGCTTTCGCCCTCTTCGGCACGAAATACGGCGCGATGGACCACCGTTTTTGCGTCGGAGAGCGTGAGGTGAACGTCCCCGACGGAATCGCGCATTTTCTCGAACACAAACTCTTTGAAAACGAAGACGGCACGGACACGTTCTCCCGTTTTGCCGCCCTCGGCGCCTCCGCCAACGCTTTCACTTCCAACGAGATGACCGCATATCTGTTCTCCACGACGGGAAACTACCACGAGTCGCTGGAAGTCCTCCTCGACTTCGTGACGCACCCCTACTTCACTCCCGCAACGGTCGAAAAGGGACAGGGCATCATCGGCCAGGAGATCCGTATGTACGAGGACGACCCCGACTACCGACTCTACTTCGGACTGCTCAACTGTCTCTACCGAGAGCATCCGATCAAGATCGACATCGCGGGCACCGTTGAATCGATCGCAAAGATCACCGATCGGACGCTCTACGACTGCTACAACACCTTCTATCATCCGCAGAACATGGCACTCGTTCTCTGCGGCCCCTTTGAAGAAGATCGCGTCGAAGCGGTCTGCGACAAGGTGCTCAAAGTCCCCGCGCCCCTCGAATTGACCCGCACGCCGCCTTATGAACCGCGCGAGATCGCCGCGCCTCGCATCACCCGTCACTTCCCCGTGGCGATGGCACAGTTTGCCGTCGGTCTCAAGGAGACCGAACTCGGCGGAGATGCCGACGCGTTCTTAAAGCGCGTCGCCGCGCAGGAAGTTGCCCTCGCCGTCCACTTTGGACGCACCTCCCCCTTCTTCAACCGTCTCTACGAAGCGGGCACTCTTTCCGAGGTCTTTTCCACCACCTATCAGTTCCTCAACTCCTGCGCGTTCACGATCTTCCAGGGCGAGAGCGACGAAGCCGAGACCGTGGCAAAGGAGATCCGGAACACTCTCAAAAGCGTCAAAAACGCCGAACTCTCCGACGAGGACTTTGAGATCGCGCGCCGCGCGACCTACTCCAATCTCATCCAATCGCTCAACTCCCCCTCGGACGTCGCAACACAGTACCTGTCCTTTGCATTCTTGGGGCTCGACCTCTTCCGTCTCGCCGAAACGGTCGCAAATCTGAAAAAAGAAGACGTGATTGAACGCATCTCGCACTGGGACGAAGCCCTCGTCGCCGAAAGCTTCATCCTGCCGAAGAAGGGAGACTGATATGCTCAAAATTGCATTTCCCGGGCTTGGAATCGGGCCCTTTGACGTCAACCGAGTCGCCTTTTCCCTCTTCGGACGGGACGTCGCCTGGTACGGAGTCATCATCTGCGTCGGGATGCTCCTCGCCTTTTTCTACGGCTGTCACACGATCAAAAAAGAGAAGATCTCCACGGACGATTTTCTCAACATACTCCTTTTTATCATCCCCTTCGGAATCATCGGCGCACGGCTGATGCACGTGGTCGTCAACCTCGACTATTACAGCACGAAGCCCTTTTTGGAGGTCATCGCCATCTGGAACGGCGGCGGTGCCATCTACGGCTCGATTATCGCGGGCATTCTCGTCATCATCGTCTACTCGCGTGTACGACGCTTGAAGATCCTCGCGGTGCTCGACGCCTTTGCGCCCTGCGTTCTCATCGGACAATGCATCGGCCGCTGGGGCAACTTTGTCAACGGCGAAGCCTTCGGCACCGAGACTGCACTTCCTTGGGGAATGTTCCTCTCCTCGACGGGGAAGATCCACCACCCGACCTTCCTCTACGAGTCGCTGTGGACGCTCTCCATGTTCCTTTTCATCCACTTTTTCCTCTACCGCAAAAAGCGCTACGACGGCGAGATCCTCTTCTTCTACCTCGGATTTTACGGTCTGGGGCGCGCGATCGTGGAAGCCTTCCGCGCCGACTTCAGTTTCCCCGTATTCGGCATGCGCTTTTCCATGCTGGTCGCACTCGCGGCGTTTTTGCTTTTCGGCACGCTCTTTGTTTTGGGCTTTGCGCGCGCCAAAAAACAGAGTGTCGAGGGGACGACCGACGGTGAGCGCGCCGAAATTCCCAAAGAAACCAACGACAATAAAACGGACGAAAGCGAGACAGATCATGACCTTACTTGACGGAAAACAAACGAGCAAAAAACTGCGTGAAAGATTCGCCGCAGAAGTGATCCGATACGAACAGGAG
>JAFQUW010000035.1 GCA_017408325.1 Clostridia bacterium
CTCATCGGCGCAGGTAACAACCCGATGGTCGGTATGACCGTCGCTTGTGCCGTCGCGGTCGAAGAAGCCGTCAAAAAGGCGTAAATACAATTCATTCAAAAAAGACAGCGGTTTTCCGCTGTCTTTTTTGTTCGCGCGCGGCGCATAAAGCCTACCATCGCGCCGTTTGCGTCGAGCGCGTCGCTGTCGATGCTGCCGATGCGGTCGTATGCGTCCCAAATATCTCGGTGATCCACGATGCCCTCGCACTGACGGATGCTCTCCTCCATCGCGGCCGTCTCCGTTGCAAACACGCCCCGGATCGCCGCTTTCAAATCGGAGAGGAAGGACTTAATCGCTTCGAACACCTTATGGAACGTTCCCTCGTCGGTTTTTGATAGCGTTTGGATCGCCCTTGCGTTTTTTGCGTCTTGTGGTATAATGATCGTATGAAACGAGGAATGAACTTATGAGAATGCTTGGAATTGATCTCGGCCTTCGTCGCACGGGCGTTGCCACTTGTGACGAACGGGAGATCTTGGCAAGTCCCTGTACCGTCCTGGCGGTTAAGGGTCTAAACGACACCATCCGTCAACTCCTGCCGCTCATCGAACGTGAGAAGCCGGGGAAGATCGTCGTCGGTCTGCCGCTGAACACCGACGGTACCCACGGAGAGAAAGCCACGCGCGCCGAGGCTTTTTGTGATATGCTTTCTGAAAAAATCGAAATTCCGATTGTCCTTTGGGACGAGCGGTATTCCACGGTAGAAGCCTACGGTCTTCTTCATGAGGTGGGGAAGACGGAGAAGGAAGGCAAGAAACACATTGACGCCATTGCCGCCACTCTCATTCTTCAGTCTTATATCGACGCACAAAAACAACCGTAAAAAGCCGCGCAGCTGCGCGGCTTTTTATTCTTTTTGAAATTTTTAAAACAGAATACAGATCAGCCCGTTTGCGCCCTCGTTGACGATCTTTTCAAGCGCTGCGGCGAGGTTTTCTCGCGCGTCTGCGGGCATGTTGTCAAGCTTGGATGACAGACCCTCCCCAACCAGTTCGTGCAAGGTCTTTCCGAACAGATTGGACTCCCAGATCTTGGTCGGGTCTTCTTCAAATTCGTTTAAGAGGAACTTGACCATGTCGCGACTTTGGTGTTCGCTGCCGACGATGGGGGAGACCTCCGTTTGGATGTTGGCGCGGATCATATGGATCGAGGGTGCGCTGGCACGAAGCTTCACGCCGTACGCGCCGCTCTTTTCGACGATCTCCGGCTCTTCCAGCGTCAGATCGGTGATGCGCGGCGTGACGATCCCATAGCCCGTTTCTTCCACCTCGGCGATCGCCGCGGCGATGCGGCTGTACTTTTCGGCGGTTTCCGACAGGCTTGACAACGTAGAGAAGAGCTCGTCGTTTCCGCGAATTTCCACTCCGCAGGCATCCGAGAGCACGCGGTAGAAGCACGCATCGGTGAGGTCCAGTTCAAAGGCGGCGCATCCCTTGGCATAATCGAGTTGTGTCATCGAAAGTCGTTCGATGCGCTCGTCGGATAGAGTAAAGGCATCCGCGACCTCGCGTAAGACCGAGGGCGTTTTGGCACAACTGTGCAGAGCCGCAAACAGTTCGGCGCGAATCGGCGTGTTTTCGTCCAGATGCATCAACCACGCCGGCAGGCGCACGTCGACCTGTTTTAACGGGAATTCTTTCAAGATCATCTCAAGAAGCGTCTCGGCGTCTGCCGAACTTAAGTGCAGACAGTCGAGAAGGATCACCGGATGTCCGTATTTTTCCTGCAGCGAATCGCAGAGGGCGCGCGCCCCTTCGCTTTCGGGATGAGCGGAGTTGAGCAGGATCAAAAACGGCTTGTTCTGGGCTTTCATTTCTCGGATCACTCGCTCTTCCGCTTCCACGTACGCCTCTCTGCCGAGGGAGGAAATCGAGCCGTCGGTCGTGACGACAAAACCGACGTTTGCGTGCGTGTCCATCACGCGTTTTGTACCGATCTCTGCCGCGTCGGCGAACGTCATTGATGCCTCTTGCCAAGGTGTTTTCACCATTCTCGGCGTGCCGTCTTCTTCGGTGCCCGCCGCCCCCTCCACAACGTAACCGACACAGTCGATCAGCTTCATTTTTACGTGCGCCCCGTCGCTGAAAGCCACGTCAACCGCCTCTTCCGGAATGAACTTCGGTTCGGTGGTCATGACGGTGCGTCCTTCGGCGGATTGCGGCATGGTGTCGAGCGCGCGTCGGCGCGAGTGTTCGTCCGTGATCCCGGGGAGAACAAGTGTCTCCAACAGCCGCTGGATCAGGGTGGATTTTCCCGTCCGAACGGGTCCGACTACGCCAAGGTACAGGCTTCCCGCACAGCGTTCGGAAACGTCGCGGTACAGATCGAATTTCGACATAAAATTCACCTCTCAAGTTCGGGTTTCTTGTGTCAACCCTATGCATGGGAGATAAAAAATATGCAAAGAAGGACAGACGTCATGGTCTGTCCTTAGTCAGTTGTGCTTTTTGAATTACAGAAATGCGTGGTAAATGACGCGCAGAGCTTGTTCGAAATCGCTGTCTTTGACACCGACGATGATGTTCATCTCGGAGGAGCCCTGGTCGATCAAATGGATGTTGATCTCGTTTTTGGCAAGTGCGTCAAAAATGCGGCTTGCCGTGCCGTGTTTGGATTTCATACCGCGGCCGACGACCGCAATGAGGGCGAAGCCGTCCTCGAGGTTGATGTGGTCGGGGGTGACTGCGGCGCAAAGTTCGTCGAGCAGGATTTGCTTCTTTCCTGCAAGACTCTGTTCGGAAACGACAACGCTCATCGTATCAATGCTGCTGGGGAGGTGTTCAAATGAGATTCCGTTGTCTTCCAGAACTTGCAGAACACGGCGACCAAAGCCGAGTTCGTTGTTCATCATCTCTTTTTCAATGGTGATGAAGGAGAAGCCCTTGTGGCCGGCAACGCCGGTGATGACGCTGCCTTCGTCGGCGGGTGCGGCGGGGACGATCATCGTGCCGGGCGCGGCGGGATCGTTGGTGTTCTTGATGTTGATGGGGATGCCGCTCTGGCGTACGGGGAAGATCGCGTCTTCGTGGAGAACGGTTGCGCCCATATAAGAGAGCTCACGCAGTTCGTGATAGGTGATGGTACGGATGACCTTCGGGTTTTCGACGATGCGCGGATCGGCCATCAAAAAGCCCGAAACGTCGGTGAAGTTTTCGTAGAGGTCGGCATCCGCCGCACGGGCGACGATGGAGCCGGTGATGTCGCTGCCTCCGCGTGAGAAGGTCTTGACGCGACCCTTGTAGTCGGAACCGTAGAAGCCCGGAATAACGGCGTTTTCCAGCGTTTTGAGACGCGCGGAGAGAACCTTGTTCGTGCGCACGTCATCGTAGCGTCCGCGCTGGTCGAAGAAGATGACCTCGGCGGCGTCGACGAACGTGTAGCCAAGCAGATCAGCGAGCAAAATACCGTTCAAATATTCGCCGCGGCTGGCGATGTAGTCGGCATCGGGTGCGGTGCGAAGATGCTCTTCGATCACGTCGAATTCCGATTCCAGTGAAACGGAAAGCCCGAGCTCGTCGATGATCTCGCGGTAACGTTTCTTGATTAGTTCAAATTCCTCGGTGGGGAAATCTCCGCCGGAGGCACGGTTGCAGCAGGCGTAGAGCAGATCGGTCACCTTGATGTCGTCGGAAGTGCGCTTTCCGGGCGCGGAGGGGACGACGAAGCGGCGACGTGCGTCTGCGCGGATGATGGCTTCCACCTTGCGGAATTGCTGCGCGTTGGCAAGTGAAGAGCCACCGAATTTTGCAACGAGTAGTTCCATGTTGTTAACCTCGAATTCAATCAATATTCCTCTACAGTATAGAGATTTTGGACTTTTTTGTCAAGTCCCGTCTGCGGCAGAAACGAAAGTTTTTTGTGTCAAGCAACAGGTTCAACCTACGGTGCGCTTCAGTTTTGGACAA
>JAFQUW010000036.1 GCA_017408325.1 Clostridia bacterium
CTGCTCGGCTGTACGCACTATCCGCTCCTCAAAGACGACATCCTCGCCCTTTGGCCAAACGTCGAGACCATCGACGCGGGTGCGGCGGGCGCGCGCGCGATCGCCGATGCCGTCGCCGCCCCCGAACGCGCCGACCTGCGCGGAAAAGTGGAACTTTACACCAGCGACTTTTCGCAGGGATTTGAAGAGATTGCAAGCCGCTTTTTGCCTTGCGAAAAGGTGCATTTCGTGCCGGAAAGGGTCGCGGTGGACACGTGGAACTGACGCGCCCCATCGAGATCACCATCACGGGTCGCCAGTTTTTCTGCGCGGCAGACCTGTTCTTCACCCCGAAGAAGCCCATCGAAGACGAGGAGTTCTTCGAGATGCCCGAGGCGTGTGACCGCGCCGTGGAACTCGCGACGCAGGGCACGCTCGCCGTTGACAGCGAAGGCATCTCCCTCTCCTACGACGAAAGCACCATCACGGGGCTGGAAGGATCGCGCACGACCTTCACCCTCTCCGACGACGGGATCGTCACCCTCTCGCGACACGGGCAAACGAAAAGCCACCTCGTTTTTGAAAACGGCAAACGCTTCCAGCTCTTTTCCGACGAACTCACTCCGCCGATCTTCGTGCAATGCCACAGCCTCTCCCACTCACTGACACCCTCGGGCGGAAAGATCGACGTCGACTATTCCGTCGAAGTCGCCGGCAGCACCGTGGAACACAATTCTTACACGATTCGGGTGAACGTATGACCAAAACCTATCCCCTGTTGCTCGACGGTGCGCTCGGCACCTCGCTCATTGCCGCGGGTCTGCCCTCCGGAGCCTGTCCCGAAGCATGGATCCTGGAATCCGCAGAGCATGAGCAGGTCGTTCGCTCGCTCGTGCGCCGCTACGTGGAGTCCGGCTCCCGCTTCGTCTATACGCCGACCTTCGGCGCGAACGCCGCGACCCTGCAAAATCACTCCCTCTCACATCGCACCACGGAATTGAACCGCCGCCTCGCCGCCCTTGTGCGCGAGGAGATCGATCTGCTCGGCGTCGCCGTGACGGTCGTCGGTGACCTCTCCCCGACGGGACGCTTTCTTGCCCCGATGGGGGATGCGACCTTTGAGGAACTCGTCGGCCTCTACCGCGAGCAGATCGCGGCGATGAACGAATTGGTAGACGCCTTCGTCTGCGAAACCAATCTTCAACTTGCCGACGCGCGCGCCGCACTCTTTGCCGCGCGTCTCGTTGATCCCCAAAAGCCCTTTTTCGCCTCCTTCACTCTGGCGGGCGACACGACCACCCTCGGCGGCACGGACGTTCGCGCCGCGGCAGTCAGCCTGTTTTCGCTGGGGGCGCATGCCGTCGGCGTCAACTGCTCAACGGGGCCCGAGGCGATGCAACCGGCCGTCGGCGCACTCTCTCTTCTGCGCCCGAAAGGCCGCTACATCCTTGCAAAACCGAACGCAGGTCTCCCCGACAGCGAAGGGCACTTCTCCCTTTCTCCCGAAGAATTTGCGCAAAAGGCAGCCCTGCTCGTCCCTTTGGGTGCGGATCTCATCGGCGGTTGCTGCGGTACCTCGCCCGACTACCTCGCCGCACTCGCGAAAGTCCTGCCGACGGACGTGACCGAACGCGCAGGTGCCGCGATCGACACACTCATCTGCAGTGAGAGATGCGTCTTCGATGCCGCAAAGCTCACCTTCCCCGAGCCCATCACTGTGGACGACAACACGCTCTTCTCCCTCGACTTTTCCGCAGAAGCCCTGCACCTCTACTTTGCCGACGTTGCCTCCGCAGCGCGTGCCGCAGAACTCTTCTGCTATCTCCCCTCCACCGCGCTGTGCTTCTCTGCCGCAAGCGCCGAGGCGCTGGAAGCGGCACTCTTCGTCTACCAAGGACGTGCGGCGGTGTGTATGGATAACCTCAGTGAAAAAGAAAAAGAACATATATCCACCACCTACTCCCCCGTTTTACAGAAAGGATAACAGTATGCACGAGAAATTTGCAAAAGAAGGCTTGACCTTTGACGATGTACTGCTCGTCCCTGCGTACAGCGACGTTCCCCCGGCATCCGTGGATCTCTCCACGAATCTCACGAAAAAGATCCGCCTGAACATTCCGCTCATGACCGCCGCCATGGACACGGTCACCGAGAGCGCAATGGCGATCGCCATCGCGCGCGAGGGCGGCATCGGCGTCATCCACAAGAATATGACCGTCGAACAGCAGGCCGACCAGATCGACCGCGTTAAGAGAAGCGAGAACGGCGTCATCGTCAACCCCTTCTTCCTCGCCCCCGACAACTTCGTCTACGAAGCGGACAAGTTGATGGGCAAATACAAGATCTCCGGCGTGCCGATCGTGGAAAACGGCAAGCTCGTCGGCATCATCACCAACCGTGATATGCGCTTTTTGGAGGATTTCAACATCCGCATCTCCGAGGTGATGACCAAGTCCGGTCTCATCACCGCCCCCGTCGGCACGACGCTGGAAGAGGCGAAGGAGATCCTCCGTCAGCACCGCATCGAGAAGCTCCCGATCACCGACGCAGACGGCGCACTCCGCGGACTCATCACCATTAAAGACATCGAAAAGGCCGTGCGCTACCCCAACGCCGCGAAGGACGCCAAAGGTCGCCTGCTCGTCGCAGGTGCCATCGGTCTGACCGCCGACGTCGTCGAGCGCGCGCAGGAGCTCATCCACGCAGGCGCGGACTGCCTCGTCCTCGACAGCGCACACGGCCACTCCGAGCGTATGATCGACGCCGTGCGCAAGATCAAGGCCGCCATGCCCACCGTGGATCTGATCGCCGGCAACTGCGCCACCGCGGAAGCCGCCGAGATCCTCATTGACGCAGGTGCGGACGCCATCAAGGTCGGCATCGGCCCCGGCTCCATCTGTACCACCCGCGTGGTCGCCGGCATCGGCGTTCCGCAGGTCACCGCCATCTACGACGCCGCCGAGGTTGCCCATAAGAAGGGCATTCCCGTCATCGGCGACGGCGGTATCAAGTTCTCCGGTGACATTGCCAAGGCCGTTGCCGCGGGCGCGGACGTCTGTATGATCGGCAGCCTCTTTGCCGGCTGCGAGGAGAGCCCCGGAGAAACCGAGATCTATCAGGGCCGTCAGTTCAAGGTCTATCGCGGCATGGGCTCGCTCGGCGCGATGGCGAAGGGTTCCAAGGACCGTTACTTCCAGTCCGACGCGAAAAAGCTCGTTCCCGAGGGCGTCGAGGGTCGCGTCCCCTACAAGGGAGCACTCGCCGAGAGCGTCTTCCAGCTCATGGGCGGTCTGCGCGCCGGTATGTTCTACTGCGGCGCCGCCACCGTCGCCGAGATGCAGGAAAAGACCCGTTTCGTGCGCATCACGGGCGCGGGCCTCAAAGAGAGCCATCCCCACGACATCTACATCACCAAG
>JAFQUW010000037.1 GCA_017408325.1 Clostridia bacterium
CTGATCACGGATAAATTCGCGCGCTTGCGCATAGAGTTGGAAAACGGAAAACGGGAGGTGATCGGATGCGTCGTTTGCGTACATTTTTGGCACTGCTCTTGTGCGTGTTGCTTTTGATTTTGTTTTCACTCACAAAAGAGGAACGGGAAGAGGGCAGTTTCTTGGAGTTGAGCCGACGCGTCACGGTTCGCCTTTTGGAGTCGGATGAAGTGCGCGCGGTCTTCGGGATCGAGCCCGGGGAAGAGTCGTTTGCGTGATACGGGGGCGCGTTTCGGTATGCGTTCACCCGAGCGCGTTCTTCGCACTCGCAGTGATGCTGTGGTTCAACGATGTGAAAACCGTTTTGTGGATGCTTCTTTCCCTGTTGTTTCACGAATTGGGGCATTTGACGGCGGCTCGCCTCCAGGGACGTCGTGTCACGGCTTTTTCGGTGGATGCCGGCGGAATGCGTCTGCAGGTCGACACGGTTCCGTTTTCGTATATGCAGGACGCTCTTTTGCACCTTTGCGGTCCGCTGTTCAACCTGCTTCTTGCCTGTTTTTGCTTCTGTTTGATTCGTATGCACCCGACGGAACTATCGTTTTTTGCGTTTTATTTCAATCTGTCACTCTTTCTTTTTCACAGTTTGCCGCTTTCTTCGCTGGACGGCGGGGCGGCACTGTATGCCCTTCTTTGCAGAAGAGGGGAGCCGGATGAGGCTCATCGTCGCGCGTCGACGGTTTCGCACGTCGTCTCGTTTTTGTCTGTACTGTTTCTGTTGTTTTTGTTGAGGAAGATCGGCTTTCACGCATCCTTGGTGTTCGGTCTTCTCTTTTTTCTCGGGGATCTTCCAAGACGAAAAAAAGTCCCTGCCTTGTAGCAGGGACTTTTTGAAAGAAGCTTATTCAGCGTCCTTTTTGGCAGCGGCCTTCTTGGTGGCCTTCTTCGGGGCGGGGATCTCAGCCTTCTTGGCATTGAGCTTTCTGGTCAAAAGGCTCTTGCGGCGAGAGGCGGTATTCTTCTTGAGATTACCCTTGGCGGCGGCCTGATCGATCAGATGGATCGCCAACTTGTAGCTTTCTTCCATGACCTTCACGTCACCGGTCTCCAGGGCGGCATCGTACTTTTTGATGGCGGTCTTCATCGCGGAGACGCGCATCTTGTTCTGCTCGGCCTTCTTCTTGGTCACGAGAACACGCTTCTTGGCAGACTTGATGTTCGGCATGTTTGGGTTCACCTCCTTTGAGTTCGGTTCCATAAATACGGTGATACTATAACACATCCGTTTGGAAATTTCAAGGTTTTTTTTCGGATCGCCGTGCATAAATTGAAAAAGAAGTGCAAAGACTCGTTTTGAGGTGAGGAAAATGATGGAAAATAATTTGTGCCGGACCGACTTGGCACGCGAATCCGATGCAGTCAGCCGCGCAGAAACGATCGCGGGACTGGAAAAAGAAAGTCGGTGTGAAGACGGAGTGGAACTGTTTGAAGTACGGGTGAACAGTGACGAGGCGGCTTGCGCGCTGGGAAAGTCACGCGGGCGGTATCTGACCGTCGGCGTCGGCCGGGTCTGGGAGGATGACGCCGCGCGTTTCCGTTTGAAAACGGAACTTCTTTCGCGCCGGATCCGCTCGTTTTTGCCGAGACAAAACGGCTGTGTTCTTCTCGTGGGGCTCGGAAACCGTCACATCACGGCGGATGCGGTCGGCCCGATGTCTCTGGAACGCGTTTTGGTGACGCGTCACCTGGAGGAGAAACAAAAAACGCTCTTCGATTCGCTGTCGTTGTCTCGCACCGCCGCCATCACACCGGGAGTTCTTGGGGAGACGGGCATGGAAAGTGCGGATATCATCCGCAGCCTGGTTTCCGATTTGAGACCCTCGGCCGTGCTTTGCGTGGACGCGCTTGCGTCGCGCTCACTTGCGCGTCTGGCAACGACCGTGCAGATCACCGACGCCGGGATCTCCCCGGGCAGCGGAGTGGGGAACCGACGCGACACGTTGAGTCGGGAAACGCTTGGGGTGCCCGTGATCGCGCTCGGCGTCCCGACGGTCGTGGATGCGATGACGCTTGCGTTTGACGTGTTGGAAAGCGTTGCGGGACGAGGGGCGGATTTTGAGCGTCTGCGCGAGGAGATCTGTCCGGACGGGCTCAACTTTTTCGTCACGCCGAAGGAGACCGACGAGATCTTGCGCGAGATTTCAAATCTCATCGGATACGCGATCAATCTTGCATTGCACCCGAGCTTGGATTACGAGGAAATGCTGTCGCTTGCGGGATAAAAAGGAGGAAATATGAACGGAACACCAATCGATCGGCGCGGGGAAGTCTTGCGATTTGCGGCGGTTTATGCGCTGCTGCCGCTGTTGTGCCTGCTTTGCGCCGTCGGGATCGTATTGATGCAATTTGTCACGAGCCGTATCGTCTTTCCCGAGGCAAGCCTTCCGCTCTATCGGCAACTTGCGGTGGTCAACCGTGCGTTTGCCGCAGAGCCGAACGAGGAAGAGCAAGAGGGATTTTCCGCTCTCCTTCTGAGTGAACTGGACCTTCCCACGGGGGAACTGGATGCTCTCCCCGAGGCGCCGAAGGGGGTCTATCCGATCGTCACCACGACGATCCCGCTGGGAAACGGACTCATCAATGCCACCGATTACAGCGCGGATCTCTCCGTGATGGCTTCCGCCACACCGATGAAACAAGGGGAGGACGATCCCTGCGTGCTCGTGTTGCACACCCACGCGACGGAGAGTTTCTATGACCCGGATGCTTCGCCCCTTTCCACGGTAGTGATGGGACAGAGCGCGGATGTGTTCGGCTATTATGAGGAGGGTCTTTCCCCGAGAAGCACGGATACCGAGGAAAATATGGTCTCCGTCGGGCGCGTCTTCTGTGAGACGTTGGAAGAAATGGGCATTTCAACCGTGCACTGTGAGACCCTGCATGACCTGGACTATTCACAGGCGTATGCCAATTCACTTTCCTCGGCACAGGAGTATTTGAAAAAATATCCGAATATCCGTTACATCATCGACCTGCACCGCGACTCCCTCGTGCGCGACAACGGCACGAAGCTGAAACCAACCTGTACCGTGGACGGCAAGAGTACGGCGCAGGTGATGCTCGTCGTCGGCGCGGGGTCAAAAGATCTGCCTCAACCGGGGTGGAAGAAAAACCTTGCCGTCAACGCGCGCTACCAGTCGTATCTGGAACAGGCAGGCGACGGATTTGCCCGTCCCGTCTATCTGCGCTACGGCAGATTTAACCAGCATTTGTCGGAAAATACGATGCTTCTGGAAGTCGGCAGCTGCGGAAATACGCTGGAGGAAGCGCAGCGCGCCGGAAAGCTTGCCGCCGAAGCACTCGGGAAGATGATCCTTGATGCAAAGTAAAAGAAAAACACGCGCATTTGCGCGTGTTTTTTCTTATTCTTCTGTGAGAAGCAGATCGAGTGCCTTCGCGTAGCCCTCAAAGCCGAGTCCGCATACCGTGGCGATAC
>JAFQUW010000038.1 GCA_017408325.1 Clostridia bacterium
CTCCGGCTTCATCACCGAGATCTTGGCACCGAGTTTCCGCTCTGCGGCGAAGCAGGTCCGAAGTGCGGACGACGTCAACTACCAGAACGCTCCGATCTATCTTGAGAGCGATTACCAGGATCTGCTCCAAGGCGGCCTGATCAACGAGGACGGCGAGACGGTGGACGACACCGATGCGTCGACCGAGGAGAAAGGCGAATAAGCGGTAAAAGAAACCGCTTCTGCCGTTTCTGCCCCCAATTCGACACCCACCCGAAAAAGAGAATTTTCCTCTCTTTTTCGGGTGTTCTTTTTTGCTTGTCGCAAGGTGAGATCTGCTTGCATTTTGCTTCAGTTTGTGATACAATATTTCAGAATATGGGGGAGTCTTTTTTCTCTTCCCAAAACGCGCGAAAGGAACGAGAAGAAATGCCGACACTCATCGCAATCGACGGACTGGACGGAAGCGGAAAAGGAACACAGTCAAAACTGCTCTATGAGGCACTTTGTGCCAAGGGGATTCCTGCGCGACTCATCTCGTTTCCCGTCTACGATTCGCCTTCCTGCGAATTGGTGAAACTGTATCTTTCCGGCACCTTCGGAACGGATCCGGATTCGGTCAACTGCTTTGCCGCTTCCTCGTTTTACGCGATGGACCGTTTTGCGACCTACGCTGCCGACTGGAAGCGCGACTATGAGGCAGGCACCGTTATCATCGCCGATCGTTACACAACCGCCAACGCAATCCATCAGTTGTCGAAGCTGAACGGAGAAGCGGAGAAGGCGGAGTTTCTGCAGTGGCTTTCTGATTTCGAATATGGTAAACTCGGCATCCCGGCGCCGTCCATGACCCTCTTTTTGGAGGTCCCCGTCGAGATGAGTCTGAAGCTCATCGAAGAGCGCGGACGGGAAGGGGATATCCACGAGAATCGGGACCACCTGTTGCGTGCGTTTGATGCCGCTCAGTACGCGGCGAAGGCGTGGGGTTGGGACAAGATCGTCTGTGCCGAAAACGGCGTCCTTCGGACGCGTGAGGAGATCGCAAGTGAGATCCTGCACCTCGTGGAAGAAAGGATCCCCGAGCTGTGCAGATAAGACCCGCGCTTTTGACCGACGTTGCCGCGATGACGCGCCTTTGGGCGGAGGCGTTCGGAGAAGGGGACGTATACTGCACTTCGTTTTTTGAAACGCACTTTTGCCCCGAACAAAGCCTTGTTGCCCTCGAAGGAGGCGTCTTGTGCGGAATGCTTCACACCGTTGCAAAACGGTTGAACGGCGTGCCCGCCCGCTACCTTTATGCGGTGGCAACCAAGAAGGAGTACCGGGGACGCGGTGTTTTTACCGCGCTGCATGACACACTGCTGTCTTCATTTGCGGAGGATCTCTTTCTCATTCCGGAGGGGGAACATCTGCGTGCCTTTTACGAACGGTTTTCTTACCGCACCGTTGCCTATCGTCCTCGTTTGAAAGAGCGTGCGGCACGGGAACTTTCCCTCGGGGATGCGTGGAATCTCTATCGGACGGGTTCCGAGTGTTTGCCGTTGCAACTTTCCAAAGAAGAATTTTTCACTACGCTGCAGGACAAGACGCCCTTGCAGACGGAAGACGGTAGGAACTTTTTCCTGCGTCTTGCCGACGGCACGCTGACTTCCTTTTTCGACGTCGAGGGGGAAGAACGGGAGCCGACTGCCATGTTGCTCTCGCGCAGCGGAAAAGCGCAGACTGAATTCGTATTGCCCTGTTTTTTGAACTGAAAGGAGAGACGATGGTCTATTTGTTTTTGGCAGACGGCTTTGAAGAGATCGAAGCCCTTGCCCCCGTGGATATTCTCCGCCGCGGAAACGTTGCGGTGAAGACCGTCAGCGTTCACGAGAACCGCACGGTCAAGGGTGCCCACGGCATCCGCGTGGAAGCGGACCTGCTCCTCAACGAGATCGACGAGGTTCCGACCTTCGCCGTTTTGCCCGGTGGACTTCGCGGCGTGGAAAACCTCGGTGCCTCCGAGGCACTGTGCCGCCTGCTCAAGACCTATAAGGACGACGGGGTCACGCTTGCGGCGATCTGTGCCGCACCGACGCTCTTGTCGAAACTCGGTCTCATCTGCGGCCGAACCGTCACTTGCTATCCTTCCTGTGCGCCCGAGATCACCGACGGCGTGTACGTGGACGCGCCCGTCTGTGTGCAGGACGGACTCGTCACATCCGCAGGTCCCGGTACTGCCGCAGCATTCGGACTGATGCTTTTGTATCTGTCTACGGATGAAGAAACGCTTTTGAAGATCGGACGCGGCGGACTGTTTATGGACGAGGAAGACCGCATTGAATGAAGAAAAACGCGCGTTGCGCCGCGAGTTGAAACAACGGCGTCGGGATCTCGGTGAAGCCTGTCGCAGAGAGGCCTCCGAAGAAATGGCGCGCCGCGTGGCTGTACATCCCGAATTTTGTGAACGCGATCTCATCCTCGGGTATTATCCCGTCGGAGAAGAGATCGACCTTGTCTCTCTTTGGGAAAAGACACTCTCGATGGGGAAGCGCCTTGCGTTTCCGCGCTGCACGGAGAACACGTTGCGTTTTTATGAAGTGTGCGCCCTTTCCGAACTGACCTCTGCCGAATTCGGCATTCCCGCTCCCTCCCTCGATGCCAAAGAAGTCACCGATTTTTTCGGCGCACTCTGCGTCGTCCCCGCGCTTTCCTGCGACAAGGCAGGCGTGCGAATGGGCTACGGCGGCGGATTTTACGACCGATTTTTACAGCACGCCGAGGGCGTCTATACGATCTGTTGCGTGTTTGACGACCTGTTTTCCGCCGAACCGCTCGTGCGTGAAGCGCACGATGTTTGTATGGACACGATCATCACCGAACGAGGAGAAATTTGCTGTCATGAAGCATAAGAATACTGCTTACGTACCGCTTTTGATGCTTGTGGTGTATGCACTGCTCGCGCTGAGTCAGATGCTTCTCGGCGCGGTGCAGGACGTCAGTTCCAATGCATTTTTGTCGGTGTCGATCGTACAGTTTCTGGTGCTGTTGCTTCCGTTGGCGTTTTACTGCGGTCTCAACCGCTTGAGTTTTGTTTCCGCCGTGTCGTTGAAACTTCCGAAGTGGCGCGACGTGCCTTTCAGTCTGTATGTGGCAATGGCGTTTCTCTTCGGCAGCGCAACATTGAAATATCTCACTTGCGCCTTTTTCGGACGTGCCGCTGCGGCGACCTCGTCGCTTTTGACGGTCTCGCTCTACACCTCAAACACCCCGCTTGTGATCCTTTGTTTCATTTTCCTGCCGGCGATTCTGGAGCAGTTTCTTTTTTCGGGGCTTGTTCTGTCGGAGTATCACCGTTACGGCGACGTCTGTGCAGTCCTGATGAGCGGCGTGATGTTTGCGATGGCGCATTTCTCCTTTGAGAATTTCGGCTTTTTCCTGTTTTACGGTCTGGCGCTTGCGCTGTGTACGCGCGTGACCGGCTCGATCCTGCCGGCGATCCTGATCGCGGCGGGCTCCTTTGCCTTGGACTTGTACTTTGAAGACCTCTTTTTCGACTACATCACGCAGACGGGAACGAGCGCACTTCTCTTCTACTTTTTCTGCGGACTGTTTCTGCTTTTCTCGGTGTTTGCGGTGGCACATCTGGAAAAGAGTTATGGCAAGCGTGCACGCAGTGCCAAAGAGAGCGCACGCGCGGCACTGGAAGCGGCACACCGCAGGACGCACGGCGATGAGTCCGGCGAAGAACTTTCGTTCGTTGCCGCCCTGCGTCTGTGCTTTCTCTCCCCGGTATTCATTCTTCTGATCGCTCTGTTTGTCCTGATGGCAAGCGGAGTGCTGTGAGAAAAGGAACGAATTTATGGAAGAATTTGAAAA
>JAFQUW010000039.1 GCA_017408325.1 Clostridia bacterium
TCAGTGGTTTAGCACCAGCCGCGGGCCTTGACGGCGGCAGCGACGCGCTTGATGGCGATGACGTACGCAGCATCGCGCATGTAGAGGTTCTGTTCCTTGGCGAGGTCGTAGATGTTCTGGAAGGCGCGGGTCATCGCGTTTTCCAGCTTCTCAAGCACTTCTTCCTTCGTCCAGAAGTAGTTCATATTGCCCTGAACCTGTTCGAAGTAGCTGCAGGTGACGCCGCCGGCGTTGCACATAAAGTCGGGGATGAGGGTGATGCCCGCTTTTTCGATGAGTGCGTCGCAGTCGGGGGTGGTGGGACCGTTGGCGGCCTCGCAGATGATCTTGACCTGCTTGGAGATATTCGGGAACACCTCGGGGGTGATCTGGTTCTCGAGAGCGGCAGGGATCAGGATGTCAACGTCCTGGCTGAGCCAGGCGTCGCCGGGGAGAACTTCGTAGCCGAGTTCGATCGCCTTCGCCTTGTCGATGGAGCCGAAGGAGTCCTTGATCGCGGCGAGAGCAGCAGGATCGCAGCCGTCCGCCTTGCGGAAGGTGTAAGCGGTCTTGTCTTCCGCGTTCCAGCAGGAAACGGCGACGACCTTACCACCGAGCTCGGTGTACAGGCGCGCGGCGTATTCGGCAACGTTGCCGAAGCCCTGAATGGAGGCGGAGGTCTTGGTGATGTCGATGTCCATATTCTTCAGACATTCACGCAGGCAGTAGACGACGCCGTAGCCGGTCGCCTCGGTGCGACCGAGGGAGCCGCCGTGGCCGACGGGCTTACCGGTGATCATACCGGGGAAGCGCTGACCGGTGACGGATTCATACTCGTCGAGCATCCACATCATATGCTGACCGTTGGTCATCACGTCGGGAGCGGGAACGTCGATGTTGTAACCGACGAGGCTCTTTAAGCGACGGATGTAACCGCGGCAAAGGCGTTCCTGTTCGCCGGCAGACATGGTACGGGGGTCGCAGATGACGCCGCCCTTGGCACCGCCGAGGGGGATGTCGACCGCCGCGCACTTCCAGGTCATCCACATCGAGAGAGCGCGGACGGTGTCAGCGGTCTCGTGGGGATGGAAGCGGATGCCGCCCTTACCGGGGCCGCGGGAATCGTTGTGGATCATACGGAAGGCCTTGAAGACCTTGGTGGTGCCGTCGTCCATCTTCACGGGGATGGTGAAGTGGATCTCCTGACGGTGCTGACGGAGCAGCTGACGGGTACCCTCGTCGAGCTGCAACAGTTCGGCCACACGGTCAAACTGCGTCTGAGCATTTTCAAACGGATTGTAATTCTGGTTTGCCATAAACGTTCACTCCCATTTCATAAAAGCTTTGTCGTATGTCGACATTTTAATGGAAAAAGAATACACCTTTTTGCCGATAAAGTCAATATTTTTTTTGAAAAAACCTCTCGTTTCTCGACAGACTCCCGCTCCGATTCGCCTTTCTTTACAAAATGAATCTCTTCCGTTATAATGAAGACGAAAACGACACCTCGAGAGGATCGACATGGACCGAACAATCTACGATGCGTATCTGCGCCTTCTGCACCGGGAACTCGTGCCGGCCATGGGCTGTACCGAGCCGATCGCCGTCGCCTACGCCGCCGCAAAAGCCGCAAGAGAACTGTCTCTTTTGCCGCAGACGGTGGAGATCGACGTAAGTGCCAACATCATCAAAAACGTCAAAAGCGTCGTCGTACCCAACACAGGCGGTCTGCACGGCCTCGCCGCCGCCGCGGCGGTCGGGATCATCGCCGGAAAGCCCGAACGCGAACTTTTGGTCATCAGCGAGGTCTCCGACGCCGAGCGCGAAAGACTCTCCTCCTACTTAAAGGAAGCGGACTTCACCGTGCGCGAGTCGACCTCCGACGCACTTTTCGACATCCGCATCACCGTCTCCACTGAGGGGCATCGCGCTTCCTGCCGCATCGCGGAGGATCACACGAACGTCGTCGAGATCGAAAAGGACGGGGTGACCCTCTACAGCCGCGAAGCGGAGTTGTGCACACCCGAGACCTCTGCCGACAAAGAACGTTTGACGGTCGAAGGGATCGTGGAGTTTGCCGAGTCCCTTTGCGTCGAGGACGTACGCGAGGTGCTCGACCGACAGATCTCGTGCAACATGGCGATCGCCGAGGAGGGCTTGAAAAACCCCTACGGTGCGCGCATCGGTCAGGTCGTTTTGGACTCCGATCCGACAAACAGCGTCACCACGCGCGCCAAGGCTTACGCCGCGGCGGCGTCCGACGCACGCATGGGCGGCTGTGAAAAACCCGTCATCATCAACTCCGGCTCCGGCAACCAAGGCATCACCGCCTCGGTGCCCGTCGTCGTGTTTGCACGGGAACTTGGCATCGAAGACGAGCGTCTCTACCGCGCACTTGCCGTCTCCAACCTCGTGACCCTGCACTTAAAAAGCGGCATCGGCCCTTTGAGTGCCTACTGCGGCGTCATCAGTGCGGGCTGCGGCGCGGCAGCAGGCATCGCCTACCTCTACGGCGGCGGCTTCGAGGAGATCGCGCACACCGTCGTCAACGCACTCGCCATCAATTCGGGCGTCATCTGCGACGGTGCGAAGGCAAGCTGTGCCGCGAAGATCGCATCTGCCGTCGAATCGGGCATTCTGGGCATGCAGATGTTCCGCAACGGCAGCCAGTTTTTCGGCGGCGACGGCATCGTCTCCAAGGGTGTGGAAAACACCATCCGAAACGTCAACCGCGTCGCCTGCGAGGGCATGCGAAAGACCGACGCCGAGATCATCAAAATTATGCTGTCGTAGCAGTCGAAAACTTGTCCGCGTTTCCGACTATGATCGGCATTGCCCTCTCCGCGCCGATCTCCTCCACCCTCTTCGTCGCCTTCTCCGTCTTCGGCGAAACGAACGCATCAAAAAGCACCGCCTCATGGCGGTGCTTTTTTTGTACGCTCTTGCGTTTTCGACAAAAAATGATATAATGAAACAAACGAAAAAGGAGAAGAAGAGATGAAAAAGGCACTCGCACTTATCGTGCTGTCGTTCCTTTTGGCGCACGGCTTCGTCGCCTGTGCACCCGAGGGCGCATCGCCCGTCACCGAAGACGCACCGCCGAGAGCAGAAGACGCGCCCCTCTCCGCGCCGCTTGTCGAGTCAAAAGACGAGCCGGCAAACGCAAAACCCGAACCCGAGCCGGAACCCGAGCCGGAACCCGAGCCGAAGCCCGATCCCAAGCCCGATCCCAAGCCGGAGCCCGAACCCGAACCCGAGCCGCAAGATGATCTCCTGCCCGAAGACGGCACCTATACCTCAA
>JAFQUW010000004.1 GCA_017408325.1 Clostridia bacterium
TGGTGATCTTTACTCCCTCGTGTTCAAAATAAGGGGTCAGCGTCTCGTCGTAGTATCGGGGCAGCGAAAGGATCGTTTGGCCGTTTTGGTATTTCACCGTGTAGTAAATGCCGCTGTCCAAGACGTCCTTGACAAAGTAGTGGAAGTCATTTTCCTCAAGCGGATAGCCGTTGTAAACGCCGTTTTTCACCGCGGCGTCGTATTCGTTTTGGGTGATCTCGCCGTAGTAAAGCAGATCTTCCAAAATGACGGTCTCGCAATCGGCGTAATAAACGCGCCAGGTGTCCTCTTCGCCCGCGCCGTTGAATCCGCGGTAGACGCGGTTGGGAATGCCGCCGCCGAACGCCGCCGGAATCCCGACAAACTCCCGGTTTTCTTCGTCAAAACGGATTCCGTTCACCCGATTTTCCAAAAACGCACTCCAAACCTCTGCGGCGAGCTCTTCCTCGGCGCGCTGGTAGATGCGGTTGTACGCATCCGTGGCGTCCACATGGACGTATCCTTCGTCGTCCATCGTGCCGGGGCAGTGGAGGAAGATGTCTTCCTTCATAAAATTGTAATAGAGGTTTTCCACGCTCGCGGTGGGATGATGTTCCGCCCAGAAGTTGAGTCCGCTGACGTCGTCTGCCAACTGATTGGCAAAGTCGCCGCGTTTTACCATGGTAGCCGTGGCGATCTCGCTTTTCGCGGTACAGCCGTGTACGTCGGTGACGACGCAGTAGACCTGCCATCCGTCGCGCTCGGGGATCATGTCGACGCAGAACTGCGGATCGTCGGTGTGCGAGTGCAAGGAATACTTGGTCGCATCCGACGCCTTGTAATACCACTTGTATTCGACGATCTCGCAATCGGCCTCAACGGTGAATATGGCAAAGCCGTCTTCCAACACCTCAATGGACTGCGGATGCTTCGTGATGAAAACGCCGTCGTGGTCAAGCTCGCCCTCTTGGTCGAACTCGTCGGGAAACTCCGACTCGCCCACGTATTGCGGAATGTCGATGATCGCGTGGCCGTCGGCGGCAAACTGCACGTGGTAGCGGATGCCGCTCTTCTTCACCTCGGCGACGTAGTAGTAGTCGCCCATGGAAGACAGCACCTCGTGTCCCTCGAACACGCCCGTGCTGATCGCATTCTCGTATTCTTCCTCGGTGATCTGGCCGTTGTAGTACAGGTCATACAGATCGACCTGCACGGTGTCGGCGTAAAAGACGCGGTACCAATTGCCGTATTTGACGTATCCCCGGTACTCGCGGTTGTAGCGAAAGCCGCCGAAGCCGCCGGAGTAAAAACGGAAGGTGTCCGTCTCCTCGTCGTATTCAAAGCCGGAATCCTCTACGCCCTCCTTCACGGAGTCAAAGAGCAAGGAGCCGGTGTTCTCGCCGCAACGCCACGTCAGATACTCAAGCACGTCCCGCGAAGAAAGGTCAATGTAATAATCGTCCTCGTCGGCAAGCCCATCCCAGAACTCCCAGGTGATCTCGTTTGCAAGCCATTTGCAATAGGTCAATTCGACCTCCTCGTCAAAGCATGCCTCGTACCAGAAATTGATGGAGCCAAGCTCTTCCTGCAGCTTCTGATCCATCGCGTCGGCGTGCACTGCCATCGGCACAAGCGCCGAGCACAGAAACAGCACGGAGAGGAAACACGCTGTGATTCTCTTCATTTCGTCCTCCAAAAAAGAAATTGCCCCGCCTACCCTCGGCAGGGCAATTTTATTTTACACACTCCGGCGGCTAAAGTCAAGCGTCAAGCGCTTCGAACAGCCTCTCCCTCGCGCGCAAAAAAGCCGCCTTATCGCGCGGAAAGTCGTCCACGCGTCCTGCGATCTTTTGGAGAAGCTCCTCCGCGAGCGCAGGATCCTTTTGTTTGAGCGCGCAAAGCCGCGCGAAGTCGCGCATCCCCTCTTCAAGCGCCATCAGTCGCACGGAGGGGATCGGCTCGCCGTCCCTGAAATAGCACAGCACGCCGTCGCCGTAAACAGGGGTCACCCCCATCTGATAATGCGGCGCCGAGACAAAGACGTCCTCGGTGTTGCGCCAATAGGTACTGCTCCAATAGAGGAAGCCGTCCACCTCCTCACGCGCCTGTTGCCAGAAGAGCACGCGGGCCTCGATGAGGTCGAGATCCATATGCACGTTGGCGTACGGGGCGGCGGGCTCACAGCAGACGTACCACCAAAGGCGGTCTCCCGCCTTCTTTCGCGCGCGCATCCGCTCACCGATCGGGGGAAACTTCGCCTTCTGCTCCTCGGAGTAAACGTAATCGGAAAAGAGCGCCGCCTTCGGGCACCAAAGATCCGTGATGCCCTCCAAAAACCGAAAACTGTCCGTCTCTTCGTCAAGCTGCAGATCGCGGTGCAGAGGCGTGACCACCGTAGCCTCGGGGAAGGCGGCACGAAGCGCCTTTGCCCGTTCGGCAAGCGTTTCGAGTGCTGCGACGGTCATCGGCTCGTCCACGGGGTAGAACATCGCCTTTTTTGCCCACGCAGGATGCTCTGCAAGGATCGCGCGCCAAGCGCGAAGGGTCTCTTCCTCCGCGTTCCACGGCAAAACGAAGCTCGTCACACGGGGATCGTCGAGATAGCTTTCCGCGCGGGGATCGCCGAGGGGATAGGGCAAGGACGAGGGTGAAAAGCCGTAGGAGACCAAAAACGCATAGGTCTTACGATACGCCTCCTCCACCGCCGTGACCGTCTCTTCTTTGCCTGCGGCATAATCCTCCCACTTCAGTCCGAGTGCCCCGCAGAGATCCGCGCGGCCGATGCCCGTGTTCGTCCCACAACGGTACGCCTCGGGAAAGGGGGCATCGTAGATGTGCGTGGGGATCTCTGCCGAAAAAAGACACGCCCCTCCGAGAGAAAGCGAGAGCGAAAGGCACCCCGCTCCAACCTTGCGCGAGGCGAAGGTGATCCAAAAGGCGTTTGTTCCCTCCTCCAAGGAGAGTTCCGCGCCGCGCGGCACGGGGAGGAGTGCATCGGGCAATTTTCCCTTCTTGGAATCCACGTAGATCTCACGGAAAAGCTCGCACCCCTCGGGAAGCGAGAGACGAAGACCGTCCACCGCCTCCTCGGCAAAGCAGGCAAGCTGAAAGCTCGTCTTCTCCCCTGCCGCCGCAGAGAGGCGCAGATCCTTGCATAAGATCTCCTCCGGCAAGCTGTGGAAAAACACCTTGGTCAGCGCATCCGCAAGACAGATCTTGACGTTTGCTTCTTTCATGGTCTTACTCCTCCTTTTTCTTTGAGTATAGCACACCAAAAGGGACAATGCAAGGCTTTTCTCCCTTGAAAAAAATCGCCCCTTCCGTTATACTAAACGCGGAGGAATGCCGCATGAAACACTTTGACGCCGAATACCTTTCGCGCCGACTCGGCGCGGAGTTTGACGTGCGCGCGTTTTCCGTCTGCCCCTCCACGAACGCCCTCCTGATGCGCGAGGCGCGCCTCGGCGCGCGCGAGGGAACGCTTTTCGTCGCCGAACGCCAGAGCGAGGGACGCGGAAGACTCGGCCGCTCCTTTTTCTCGCCTGCGGAAAGCGGCGTCTATTTTTCCCTTCTCCTTTCCCCCGACACAAGCGCCGATCCGACGCATCAAACCGCGCTTTCCGCCCTGTGCGTCTGCGAAGCGGCAGAAGCCCTCGGATGTCCCGAGTGTCGCATCAAATGGGTCAACGACGTCTATGCCGACGGCAAAAAATGCTGTGGGATCCTGACGCAGGGCATCTATACGAAAGAACGACTCTCCGCCGCCGTCGTCGGCATCGGAGCGAATCTGCTCCCCCCGAAGGAGGGCTTCCCCGAGGAGTTTGCCGCGCGCGCGGGCGCGCTGTTCGACGCGGATCGCCCCGCGCTTCGCGAGGACTTCGTCTTTGAAGTCGCCTCTCGCCTCTTTGCGAGACGAGGCCGCCGCGCCGCAGAGATCCTCGACGAATACAGACAAAGAAGCTGCGTGCTCGGTCGGCGCGTGGAGGTCCTGCAAAACGGCACCGCTTTCTTTGCCGAGGCACTTGAGATCGACGAAGACCTGCGCCTCGTCGTAAGAGACGAGGACGGCAGGCTCCTCCGCCTGAACAGCGAGGAGGTGCGCCTCGTTTTATGAAACGGACTCTCAACCGCTTCTCGCGCATCGCGCTCTGTGCCGCGGCGATCTGCCTTTGCGCGCTGTTGCGCATCCCCGCTCCCGTCCCCTTCACGCTGACGCTGTTCGGGGTCTATTTTGCCCTCTTTTTCCTCGGCGGAAAATACGGCACGCTTGCCGTCGTCCTCTACCTTGCCCTCGGGCTCGTCGGACTTCCCGTCTTTTCGGGCGGCGCGAGCGTCTTCGCACTCCTCTCGCCCACGGGCGGCTACCTCGTCGGGCTCCCGCTTCTCGCGCTCATCTATTGGCTCGGCGAACGGACGCGCCCCGTTCTGTTTTGCGCCCTCGGCACGCTCGTCTGCTACCTCGTCGGCGCGGTGTGGTATTGGCTCTACACCAAAACGGGCCTTCTCTTCTCCCTCTGGGTCGGCGTCGCCCCCTTCGTCCTCTTCGACGCACTCAAGCTCGCCCTCGCATATCTCGCCGCCGCGCGGCTCAAACACCGTCTGCCCGAATCTTGAACACACCGCCTTTCTGCGGTGTGTTTTCGTTTTCGTTGACAAACAAGCGCACGCGTTGTATACTGAACAAACCGAAACTGTCAAATTTTACCGAAAGGGGTTTTACCATGGCACGTTTTCCCAAAACCATCACCCGCGAGAAGTTTGCCGACGCAGAAAACGCGCTTCGGCGCGCAGAACGTTCCGTCAAGCAAACCCGTCTGGTCCGCAAGATCGCGCGTCCGCTCGCAAGTCTCCTTTTCGTTCTTCTCTCCTTCCTTTTGGTCTTCGGCGCGTTTCTGGAGCTCTCCTCGCCGGAGGAAGGCGTCGTTTTTGAAAAGCTCGGCGCGTTCACCGATCTTTGGAACGCCTTCTCCGCGCCCTTCTTCGCGCTGAAGCTGGAAGGCGCGCTTCTTTGGCTTGCGATGACCGCCGCCGTCTTTTTGCTCCCGCTTCTTCTCTCGGCGCTCGTGACGATCGTCGTCAAGCTCTGCGTCCGCCAAACCGCCCCCTTGGAAGAAGGTACGGCAAAGGCGCAGGCAAAGGCGCTCTACCTTCGCGCGGAAGCCGCAAACAAGGAAAACCGCGACCCCGACGTCTCCTCGGCTCCCTGGCGGCTTCTGTTCACGCTGATCGTCGGCGGTTTTTTGGCGTTTGCCTTCTTGACGCTGAAAATGGACGTCAAAACGGACACGCTGCTCGGGGCACTCTTCTTCCTCGTACTTCTCTACTTTGTCTACGCCCTCCCCTTCGGGCTCTGTTCCGCTCTCTGCGGTCTGTTCCATCGAACGATCGTCGGTCTGGACTCTTTTAAGCTTGCCGCGCTCGAATACTGGACCGAGACCGATCCCGACGCCGAGAGCGCTCGCTCCCTCTCTTCCGACGAGCCCTCCCTCACTCCCGACGAAAACGGCATCGTCGAGCTTGACAGCTTCACCTGGACGCCGGAATACGTCAAGGCGCACGAAGCGCGCTGCTCCGAGGTCCTGCTCAACACGCTGGAGGTTTCCAAGGAGCTGTTGAGCGAGGGCAACCACGACGGCGCGCGAAGCGGCTTCCGCCACGTCGTCATCGGCCTGTTTCTCTTGAGCGACCTTGCGCCCGACCACTATCTGCCGCCGCTCTACGCGAACCTGTACGCCTTGGCGCGCATCGACGCCTTTGGCGCAGGCGACCGCGAAGGCGCACTCGAAAACGCACGCCGCGCCTGCGAAAAGGCGGAGGAATGCGGCTCGGAAGTCGCCCTGCGCGACCTGGTAAAACTGCGCGACTTCTACGACGCGCTCTCCTCCGGAAAATCCCTTTCCGACATCCGCGAGGAATACGGTCACTCCTACCCCGGCGACATCCTCTCCTCCGACTGATCCCCGAAACGATCAAAAAAGACCTGTTTTCAAAAAACAGGTCTTTTTTTCATTCCTCCAGACGCTTGGCAAGAAAACAGGCGGCAGTCTTTCCGAGCGAGAGCTCCGAGAGCGTCGGCTCGACTGCCTTTTCATTCAAAAAGCCCACCGCGCCGCGCAGATCCCCCTCGGAGACGATCGGAAACAGAGCCACGAGGCAATAGCCGCCGAACAGCTCCGTCGCCTCGCCGCCGCGCGCGGCAAAAACGCTCCTCGTCCCCAGTCGCTCCTCCAGCTTCTCCGGCAGCTTCTTTTCCAAAAACTCCTTCTTCGGCACCCCAGATGCGGCCACGAACGTGTCGCGGTCACACACGAAGCACTTCACGCCGCTCGCCTTGTTGAGACTCTCGCAGTAATCCTGCGAAAAATCCGACAACTCCCCGATCGGCGAATACTTCTTGAAGATCACCTCGCCCTCCCGATCCGTGTAGATCTCCAGCGGGTCTCCCTCACGAATGCGCATCGTGCGGCGGATCTCTTTGGGAATCACGACTCTCCCAAGGTCGTCTATGCGACGTACAATTCCTGTTGCTTTCATATATCCATTTCTCCTTAAAAACCAAATTGTGTTGTTATTATCTGTAATTGTGGGAGAAATATACCGCCATAAAAAATGAACCTACACTTTCTTTTTGAAAAGGATAGGTTCATCTTTTTTGAAATTCTTTACCTGTTATTAAATAGTTGATTGAAACGTTAAAGTAATTTGACATTTGAACTAAAAGCCCTAGAGACGGCTCTCGTTTTCCATTTTCATAATAAGACAATGCTTCTCTTGAGATATTTAGATCTAACGCAACTTTTTGTTGATTCAATTTTCGTTGTTTCCGTATATTTTTTAGTCCGATCATTAAATCACCCCTTGCATTTATTGTAACGCTATGTTACAATAAATATATACCATTTCGTTACTTTATAGAAAATCTTGCGTATTGTGCGGCGTGATTTTCGTTTCTTAGAAAAGAGGTAATTTGATGATTAAAAAAATAATGGGTGTTCTTTTGTTAATTTGTATTTTATTTTCTTTTGGAGGCTGTTCAGCTCTAAATATTGTAAATTCATATATTGAGCCGACTGAGTCGATATTTAAAATTGATAGTTATCACTTACAAATAACGGCAGATAGCACTTTTGAAGAAGAAACCGGCGGCGATTTTGACTTGCAAATAACCAATGGCGATTGTTACATAAGCGTAATGGCATATAAACAAATTGATATTTCAGATGATTTGACACCATTAGATGTTTTTGATATACAAAACGAGGACTTATTCAGCCGAAGAACCAATGTGAATGTTATTGAAGAAGCCAAAACACAAACGTTGTCACAAAAAAATATTACCAAGAAATTATATTCAGCTGAAAAAGACAATGTTAAAAATTATTATGCGACATATTTAATTGATTTTCCCGACGACAAAACGTTTGCATGGGTATTGGTTTCTGCAATACCATCCTATCTTGATGAAAACCAAGAGTATGTACACAATATTGTTTGTTCCTTATCAACTATTAAATAAAGCAAAAGCGGAGTGGAAATCCACTCCGCTTTTGCTATGCATAAAAACCGCTCGAAAGCCCGGTATTTACAAGGCTTTATCGCACTTTTGTGTTATGATAACGCAGTCCTCGATTCTACGAACGATTCCGGTTGCTTTCCTCTATAA
>JAFQUW010000040.1 GCA_017408325.1 Clostridia bacterium
GCGCCATATTCTTCTGCGCGCCGGCGTAGATGACGCCGAACTTCGTGACGTCCACCGGCTCGGAGAGGATGCAGGAGGACATGTCCGCGACGAGGGGGATGTCTCCGGTGTCGGGGATGTAGTGGAACTTCGTTCCGAAAATGGTATTGTTGTAGCAGATGTGCACGTAAGAGGCGTCGGGACGGATGTCTTCGCGCGAAATCTCGGGAATGGAAGAGAAGTTCGACTCCTCGCCCGTGGCGATGAGACGGATGTCACCGTACTTCTTCGCTTCCTGGTACGCCTTCTTGGAGAACTGGCCGGAGACGATGTAGTCTGCCTTCCTGGTCTTGCCGATCAGGTTCAGGGGAACCGCCGCGAACTGGGTAGACGCGCCGCCCTGCAAAAACAGAACTTTGTAGTTGTCGGGGATCTGCATCAAGGTGCGAAGATCCGCCTCCGCCTTTTTGATGATGGCGTCGTAGGTCTTAGAGCGATGGCTCATCTCCATCACGGACATACCGCTTCCTTGATAATCCGTCATTTCAGCCGCCGCTTTCTCCAGCACGGAGAGGGGAAGCATGGACGGGCCTGCAGAAAAATTGTAAACTCTGGCCACTTCAAACACGATCCTTTCTTGGTATGATTTTTAGAGTTAACCTCAAGAGTTTTTTACACTTTCCTATTATACACTTTTTGGTGGATTCGTCAAGAGACGGCGCGCGACTTCGGCGATTTTGCACAAATAATTTTTTTCAGCAAACTTCTCTTGTGAAACTTGCCGTATCCCCCTCTCTTTCCCCTTGATTTTCTCCTTTGTTTGGGCTATAATGAGACGCAAATACACGCGCTTGTATCTCAGCAGGATAGAGCGTCCGCCTCCTAAGCGGAAGGTCGGGGATTCGAATTCCTTCAGGCGCGCCAAAAAGCACTTCCTCGGAAGTGCTTTTCTATTGCTTCTCTTGCGGGGATATGGTAGAATGAAAAAAACGAGAAAAGGAGAAAAACGGATGTTCCAAAAAAGATGGATTCGGCGGGTGATCGTCACGCTTTTGATCCTTTCCCTGCTCGGTGCGGCAGCGGTGTTCGGCATCGACGCACACGTCAGGGGTGCGGCGTCCGAAAGGATCCTTTCTCTCGAGGAGATCGGGGAGTTTGGGGGAGCGGACTGCATTCTCGTCCTCGGCTGCAAGGTGCACGAAAACGGTCGGCCAAGCGACATGCTGCGCGACCGACTCGAGACGGCACTTTCCCTCTTTGACGCAGGTGCGGCACCGAAGCTTCTCATGAGCGGTGACCACGGACAAAAGGAATACGACGAAGTGAATGCAATGAAGGATTTTGCCGTCGACGCCGGAGTGAAAAGCGAGGACGTTTTTATGGACCACGCGGGCTTTTCCACCTACGAGAGTCTCTACCGTGCGCGCGAGATCTTCGGGTGCAAAAAAGTGATCGTCGTGACGCAAAAATACCACCTGTATCGCGCGCTCTACATTGCGGAGGCGCTCGGGATCGAGGCGCGCGGCGTCGCGGCGGATCTGCACACCTACGGTGGGCAGACGGGGCGCGAGGTGCGCGAGATCCTCGCCAGAGGCAAGGACTTTTTCTCCTGTCTTTTCCGCGCGAAACCGACTTACCTCGGAGAGGCGATCCCGATCTCGGGAAACGGCGATCTGACCAACGACAAAAACGGGGCCGCGTTCGCGTAACGCCCCGTTTTTTTGTGACGCGAAAAAGCGCGCAGATACTTGCATTTTTCCGGATAATATTATATAATAATATGATTTTTCAAAATTTAACAGAAAAGGAAGTCAATCATTATGGCTGAAATCAGACCCTTCGGCGCACTGCGCTTCACCGAAAAAGCGGGCGACCTTGCCTCCTGCCTCTGCCCTCCCTACGACATCATCCCCGAATCCGAGCGCGTAGCCCTCGCCGAACAGAACCCCAACAACGTCATCCGACTCGAGCTGCCGCGCGGCGAGAACCCCTATGAACAGGCCGCCGCGACTCTGAAGGACTGGATGGAACGCGGCATCCTCGCCGAGGACGCCGAGGAAGGCCTCTACGTCTACGAGGAGGAGTTCGAAGTCAAGAGCGAGATCAAAAAGATCCGCGGGCTTGTCTGCACCGTCCGTCTGGAGGAATTCTCCAAGGGCGTCGTACTTCCCCACGAGGAGACCCTCTCGAAGGCGAAGCAGGACCGCTTCAACCTGATGTGTGCCTGTGGCTGCAACTTCAGCCAGATCTACAGCATGTACCTCGATCCCGAGAAGGTCGTCCGCCGCGAGCTGGACAAGATCGCCTCGACGACTCCCGAAAACGACCTGGTCACCTCCGACGGCATCACCCAGCGTCTGTGGGTCTGCCGCGACCGCGAGACGATCGCAAAGATCGCCGACGCCTTCTCCGAAAAGCAACTTTACATCGCCGACGGTCACCATCGCTATGAGACGGCGATCAACTACCGCAACCATCTGCACGAACAGGGCGTTGCGACCGACCCCGACGACAAGGCGAACTTCGTGATGATGTATCTCATCGACATCGACGACGAGGGGCTCGTGATCTTCCCGACGCACCGCGTGCTTTTTGATCTTGAGGCGTTCGATCTCGACGCGGTCCTTGCCAAGGTGAGCGAATACTTCACCGTCGAACACCGCGAGGGCACCGAGGGCATTGAGGACGAGCTTGCCAAATACGCCGACACGCCGAGCTTTGCGCTCTATGTGGGCGGCGATTCCTGGAAGCTGCTCCGACTCAAGGACGCTTCCGTGCTCGACAGACTCATCACCGACCGCAGTGCCGCCTACCGCGCGCTCGACGTCACCGCGCTGCACAGCCTGATTCTGGAGGTGTGCTTCGGAATCGACCGCGAAAATATGGCAAACCAGAAGAACCTGATCTACACGCGCGACGAAAAAGAGGCTCTCGACCTCGTTCGAGAAGGACGCGCGAACTGCTCCTTCATCTTAAACCCCACCAAGATCCACCAGATCCGCGACGTTGCCGCCGCAAGCGACAAGATGCCGCAGAAATCCACCTACTTCTATCCGAAGCTCATCACGGGACTGACGATGAACAAACTTCTGTAAGCGAGGCAAGTTATGAAAGGCGAAATGCTCGAAAAAACGTACTCCCCCTCCTCCTTTGAGGAAAAGCACTACAAGGCCTGGATGGAGGGCGGCTACTTTGATCCCAAGCCCGGCGAGAAGGGCACCTTCTCCGTGGTGATCCCCCCGCCCAACGTGACGGGTCAGCTCCACCTCGGTCATGCGCTCAATCATACCACGCAGGACATCCTCGTGCGCTACAAGCGCATGCAGGGCTTTGAGACCCTGTGGCTGCCCGGCACCGACCACGCCGGCATTGCCACCCAGATCCGCGTCGAACAGGCACTCCGCGAGGAAGAGGGCAAAAGCCGCCACGACCTCGGACGCGAGAAGTTCACCGAACGCGTTTGGGAGTGGAAGGAAAAATACGGCGCGACGATCATCAACCAGACGCAGAAGCTCGGCTCTTCCTGCGATTTTTCCCGTCTGCGCTTCACGATGGACGAGGGCCTTTCCCGCGCGGTGCGCAAAACCTTCGTGGACTACTACAACAAGGGCCTGATCTACCAAGGCTACCGCATCACCAACTGGTGTCCGCACTGCGTCACCGCCCTCGCCGACACCGAAGTCGAGCACAAGGACCTGGACGGTCATTTCTGGGATATCAACTATCCGCTTGCCGACGGCAGCGGTTACGTGACCATCGCCACCACGCGCCCCGAGACGCTGCTCGGTGACACGGCACTTGCCGTGCATCCCGAGGACGAGCGCTACAAGAACATCGTGGGCAAGGACGTCATCCTTCCCCTCCTCGGCCGCCGCATCCCCGTGATCGCCGACGAATACGTCGAGCGCGAGTTCGGCACGGGCGTGGTGAAGATCACCCCCTGCCACGACCCCAACGACTTTGAGGTCGGTCTGCGCCACGACCTGCCGCAGATCTGCGTCTTTGACGACCACGCGCGTGTCAACGAAAACGGCGGCAAGTACGAGGGACTCGAACGCTTCGAAGCGAGACGACAGATCCTCGCCGATCTCGAGGCCGAAGGTCTGCTCGTCGGCGAACGCGCCCATTCCCACGCCGTCGGTCACTGCTACCGCTGCGGCACCGTCATTGAGCCGCTTGCCTCCAAGCAGTGGTTCGTGAAGATGAAGCCGCTCGCCGAGCCCGCTATCGCCGCCGTCAAAAACGGCGACATCAAGTTCGTGCCCGAACACTTTGAAAAGATCTACTTAAACTGGATGGAAAACATCCACGACTGGTGCATCTCCCGTCAGCTCTGGTGGGGTCACCGCATCCCTGCCTTCTACTGCGACGACTGCGGCAAGACCACCGTCAGTGAGACCGATCTTACCGTTTGTCCGCACTGCGGCGGAAAAGTCCGTCAGGACGAAGACGTGCTGGACACCTGGTTCTCCTCGGCGCTGTGGCCCTTCTCCACGCTGGGTTGGCCCGAGAACACCGAGGATCTTGCCCGTTACTACCCGACGAGCGTACTCGTCACCGCTTACGACATCATCACCTTCTGGGTCTCCAAGATGATCTTCTCCGGTCTCGCGCTGACCGACAAGGCTCCCTTCCCGACCGTCTTCATTCACGGTCTCGTGCGCGACAACAAGGGCAGAAAAATGTCGAAATCCCTCGGCAACGGCATCGATCCTCTGGAGGTCGTCGAGCAGTACGGCGCAGACGCCCTGCGCTTCACGCTCGCCACGGGTTCCACCCCCGGCAACGACCTGCGCTTCTCCCTCGACCGCGTCGAGGCAAGCCGCAACTTTGCCAACAAGCTTTGGAACGCCTCCCGTTTCGTGCTGATGAACCTCGACGATGAGGTCGCCGCCGATCCTGCCGCGACCGCGCTTGCCACCGAGGACAAGTGGATCCTCGGCGAATTCCACCGTCTGGTCGACGAAGTCAGTGCCAACCTCGACAAATACGAGATCGGCATTGCGCTCTCCAAGCTCTACGACTTCGTGTGGGACATCTTCTGTGACTGGTACATTGAGCTCTCCAAGCCACGCCTGATGAACAAGGGCACCGCAGAGAACGCCGCCGCGCAGTCGACGCTTGCCTACGTCCTCTCCGGCACCCTCAAGCTGCTGCACCCGATCATGCCCTTCATCACCGAAGAGATCTACCAGAAGCTGCCCAACAGCACCTCCTCCATTATGATCTCCGAGTGGCCGCAGAGCCGTGCAGACTTCGCGTTTGACGCCGAAATGAGCGCGATGGAGCGCGTGATCGACGCGATCACCGCCGTCCGCCGCATCCGCGCCGAGAAGAACGTATCCCCGAAGGTGAAGGCTCCCGTCTATCTCAAGACCGAGTTTGAGAGCGACTTTTCCGGTGCGACGACCTTCTTTGAGAGACTTGCCGGTGCCGACAGTCTCTCCTTTGTCAAGGAAGCGCCCGAAGGCTGTATCGCCGCCGCAACGACCGCTTCCACCGTCTTCTTGCGTCTGTCCGACCTGGTTGACACCGAAGCGGAAAAGAAAAAGCTTTCCGCCGAATGCGAGAATCTTGAAAAGCTCATCCTCTCCACGCAGAAGAAGCTTGACAACGCCGACTTCGTCGCCCGCGCACCCGAAGCCGTCGTCCAGAAGGAACGCGACAAGCTCGCAGGCTACGAAGCCGCTCTGCAGAACGCAAAGGACGCACTCGCCGCGCTGTAACCGAGTGTTCTCTTCTTTCTTCTTTCATGAGAAAGAAGAAAGAAGCAAAGAAGAAAGCAATACAAAAAACTGCAA
>JAFQUW010000041.1 GCA_017408325.1 Clostridia bacterium
CATCACGATAAAATACTTCTCATTTGCGTAGATCACCTTGATATCGTGTACGGCAAATTCCGAGTCAAAGGTTACGGAAACGACTGCTCTCATCGGGCCGTCGTCAAAGACTTTTCGAATTTTGATATCGGTCAGTTGCATGGCTTGGTCCTCCTTCAAACTGTAGGCATCTGTCTTTATGATGCCTGATACTTATGACTTTGTTGGTGATGAAATGTTAAATTTTTGCGACTTCGAACAAATTTTTTCGCCCGACTCCCACCTTTTATTTGCCGGAGTCGGGGGCGTGAGCATGTCCGCCCTCTGTCGCCTCTGCCAAGAAAAGGGCATTCGCGTCTCCGGATACGACGCGACGGAGAGTAGCGTTACGCACTCGCTCGCTTCCCTCGGGATCCCGATATACTACGATTTTTCCGAGGCGATGTACGATTCGGTCACCGCGGTCATTTACACCGCTGCCATTCACGCGGAAGACCCCATTTTAGCTTACCCCTCCTCTCTGGGCCTTCCCCTCATCTCGCGAGCGGATGCGCTTGGCTTCCTCTCTCTGGAAAAGAAACACCGCATCGGCGTTGCCGGCACGCACGGAAAATCCACCACGACGGGAATGTTGACCTCCATCTTCCTTGCCGCAAACCGCGATCCGATGGTGCTCGGAGGTGCCGGAATCCCCGAAATCGGTGGAACGCTGCGCCTCGGTGGTGGTGATGACCTCATCTTTGAAGCCTGCGAGTATCAAGACTCGTTTTTGCACTTTTCGCCGACGACGGCGATCATCCTCGACGTCGAGCACGACCACGTGGACTATTTCCCCACGGAAGAGTCGATCGTAAAATCGTTTGTCCGCTATGCAGATCTTGTGGGCGACGACGGACTTGCCGTCATCAATTGTGACACGCCTCTCGCGCAAACTGTGTCGGAACGCGCGGCTAAATCGAAAGTTTGTGTGTCGCAAACGGGCGACGCCGATTACTGCGCGAAAAACAGGAAGATCAAGCGCGGTTTCGCCTCGTTCGACACCCTATACCGGGGTGAAAAACTCTTTTCCGTCACCCTCGGCGTGCCCGGCACCTTCCAGATCGGAAACGCGCTCTGTGCGATCGCCGCCGCGCGCGCTTGCGGCGTAGAGGACGACGCGATCGTACGCGGTCTTGCCTCCTTCCACGGCGTCGAGCGCCGTTTTCAGATGCGCGGCACCCTCCATGGTGTCCCCGTCGTGGACGACTACGCGCACCACCCCACAGAGATCGCCGCGACGCTTTCTGCCGCACGCGAATGCGGATACGAAAACATCGTTTGTGTCTTCCAGCCGCACACCTTTACACGCACCGAAGCGTTTTGGGCGGAGTTTACCTCGGTCTTTTCCCCCTGTCGCGAGGTGATCTTTGCCGACATCTATCCCGCACGCGAAGAGCCCATCGAAGATATCTGCGCCGAGCATCTTGCCCGTGATGCGAAAAACGGCCGCTACTGCGGAGACTTTCACGCGATTGCCGAGTATCTCAAGGCCGACCGCGCGGCTGATCTGTACCTCATCATGGGCGCCGGCTCCATCATTGCCCTAACCGATCTTCTCCTGGAGGACGGCGAATGAACGACACGCTTTTGACGATCCTTTTGGCGTTCGGCATCGTTGATCTCATCGCCTTTTTGATCTTTCTCATCCTCAAATTTCGCTACAACCGCCACCGAGAAAAGGTGGGGCATTACGGTGACCGCGCGGAGCACCTCGTACAGGAATACATCCACGAACATTTCCCCGACGCCTTCCTCTTGAACAATCTGTACTTTCAGACCGAGCACGGTTTGACGCAGATCGACCACATTCTCATCTGCCGTCAGGGACTGTACATCATCGAAACAAAGAGCCACAACGGACATATCACCGTCCACGAGCGCAACTGGACGCAGGAATGGAACGGCAAGAACGTCTCCTTCCACAATCCCGTAAAGCAAAATCGCGTCCACCTGAAAGCCCTCAAAGAGGTCCTCTCCGCCGACGAGAAGTTTGCGCGCTACCGTGTCGGCACGGTCGTGGTCTTCACCTCAAAGAACGTCACCTTCTCCGAAAACGTGCGCGGGGTGATCCGCTTAAACCGCCTTTCCGATTTCATCAAAAGAAATCCGCAGGTCAAGCGTCCCGGAGGCGGCGCAGGCACGATGCGCATGGAAACGATGAAGCGTTTGAAGGATACGATTCAGGCAGGCGCGGTCAAGAGTCGCCGCCGTCACCAGCGGCACAAAAACGACATCCACGACCAGTATTCGGAGGGTGTCTGATGACGGTTCGCACGCTGAGCCTCGCCGACTTAGAAGAAGTCCTTTCGATGACGCTTGAGGCCAAGGCGACCCTCAAGGCCCGCGGTATCAATCAATGGCAATCGGGGCTTCCCAACCGCGAGAG
>JAFQUW010000042.1 GCA_017408325.1 Clostridia bacterium
CCAGAAAAAGACCTTGTCGAAAGACAAGGTCTTTTTCAACGAAATAAATCCCTGCGGGATTTGTGAAATGCACTTCGTGCGTGAAATACGCCTGCGGCGTGTGAAATGCCTGCGGGCGTGAGTGGATTTATTTCATTTCACATTCGGTGGAACACCGAATATTTCACAATGGCCGCAGGTCATTATTTCACATCCGAAGGATATTTCATTTTTAATACAGTAGGCGGTGTGATTATGGAGTATATCGTTATTCCCGATACGTCTATCCTTGCTGTTACTTGCGGAGCAAAACAAAGATTGTCTTTACAAAAAAGTGTTGAAAAAACCGACGGTTTGTGTTATTCTTTTCGCGGAAAGCCGAAGAGTTTTCCGCCCGACCAAACCTTACGGAGACCACTTATGCTCTCAGCAGAAAACCTCACACAATTGATCGAAAGCCTCATTTGGCTTCTCGCCGGTGTCGGCGTGTTCATCGTCGGCATGAACTTCATGAGCGACGCGCTGGAAAAGAGCGCAGGCAGCGGCATGAAGCGCCTTCTGGAAAAGATCAGCAACAACCGTTTTTCCGGCGTCGGCGTCGGTGCGGGCGTGACGGCGATCATCCAGAGCTCGTCGGCGACGACCGTGATGGTCATCGGTCTGGTCAACGCGGGCGTGATGACGCTCACGCAGGCGACGCCGATCATCATGGGCGCGAACGTCGGTACGACCGTCACGGGCCTCTTAGTCGCCCTCAAAAACGACTACTTCAATATGCTCATGTATCTTCTCGCCTTTGCGGGGGTGATGATGGGCTTTGCCAAGAGCGAAAAGGTCAAGCTCGCGGGCCTTCTCTCGAGCGGTCTCGGTCTCATCTTCGTCGGGCTCAACGTGATGAGCAGTGAAGCGGCCTTCGGCAACCCGCTCGTCGAAGAGCTCTTCACCGGCATCTTCTCGACGATCGACCACCCGCTGCTTCTCATCGTCATCGGCGCCGTCTTCACCGCGCTGATCCAGTCTTCGTCCGCCGCAACGGGCGTCGTGATCACGATGGTCGGCACGGGCGTGCTTCCCCTCTCGCTTGCCCTCTTCATCGTGCTCGGCGCGAACATCGGCACCTGCGTCACCGCCCTGCTCGCCTCGGTGGGCGCAAACGCCAACTCCAAGCGCATCGCGCTCATCCACTTCACCTTCAACGTCATCGGCACGGCCGTTTTCACCGCTCTCATCTGGCTGTTCCGCGATCCGGCGATTGACCTTCTCATCTCCTGCTTCCCCGGGGAAGATCCGATGTCACTGCAGATGCGCGTCTCTCTCTTCCACGTCGTCTTCAACGTCACGACGACCCTTCTTCTTTTACCCTTCGTGCGCACCCTGGTCACCTACTCGATGAAGGTCATCCGCGAAAAGAAGGCCGAGGAAAAAACGCTTTCTCTGCGCTTTGTGGACGATCGCCTGCTCTCCACGCCGCCCGTCGCACTCATGCAGGTCAAAAAAGAGCTCGACTATATGCTCGCCTTAACCGAGGAAAACATCTCCCTCTCCTTCGTGGCGCTGGACACGGCGTCGAAGGAATACGGTGAGAAGATCGCCGAAAACGAGGCGGCCATCGACTTTATCAACAGTGCGCTGACGAAGTTTTTGATCCGTCTGTCCGCGAACGTGGACGCGCGCGACGAGAAGACCATCGGCGCCTACTGTCACGTGTTAAACGACCTGGAGCGCATCGGCGACCACGCCGAAAACTTCCACGAGATCGGCGTTGAGATGATCGGAAAATCCATCGCCTTCTCCGAGAAGGCGCACGGCGGCATCTTCGCCATGCGCGACACGGTGATGCAGATGTTCGCCATCGCAAAGAACGCCTTTGAACACCGAAACAAAGAGAATCTCCCCGAGCTTTCCCGCCTGGAGGAGACGGTCAACCGCACGAAGAAGGAGCTCATCGCCGGCCACTTCGCGCGCCTTGCCGAGGGCAACTGCAGCGTCGACGTCAGCCCCTACTACTCGTCGGTGATCATCCGCCTCGAGCGCATCGCCGACCACCTCGTCAACGTCGGCTACAGCATCGTCAGCCCCACCGGCTCCCGAAAGGACGAGGGCTGAAGAGCGCAGATCCCTCGCTTGCCAAAACAATCAAAAAGAACGACTCGATGAGTCGTTCTTTTTTTCGGAAGAGTCCGTTTGTCGCCTTTCACGCAGCGTCCTCTTCGGCGCGCGCAAAGTGCAAAACCGTCGGATAGTCAAACGTCACCCCGTCGGCGCTCTTCACTTTGGCGACGAGCGTTACGCTGTAGCGCAAAGCACCATCCGAGAAAAAGCCGAGTTTCACCTCTTGGTCGGTCAATGAATCGACGGTACAGCCATCCGAAAGATTCTCCCGCAACAGTGTCTCCGCCTGTTTTTTCAAGACGGAAAGATCCTCCCGGGGAACGTCGACGCCATCGAACGCGCCGGCGTTAAAGCAGTAAAGCTCGCGCAGATTGCCGTAGCCGTTTACCAAAACGTTGATCCGCTCCTCGGTCGTATAATCTCCGAGCATTTTCACAAACCGAAAGACCCACGCCTGCGTCTTTTCGGCATTGCCCGGAAGAAATTTTTCGGTGTTCTCCGTGCGAGTGCCGCCCTCTGTCTCCTGAGTCAAAAGTGTACGGCAGGAATAAACATGATCCTTTGAAAAGGGGATCTTCTGTTCCTCGATCAGCGCCTTTGCCGCAGAGACGAGCGCCTCCTCGGAACGTTTTTTGGACAAAGGGAGAACGACGTCGTCCGGAAGCACGACGGCGTGCAGCCGCTCTTCGTTTGCGACAAAAGCGACAAGCCCCGAATCGTGTCCTTCAAACGAATATTGGTCGACCGCATAAACGAAGGCGTCCGAACGGAAGCTGTCCTTGTAACGAAGACGAAAGGTGCGCCCAAGCAGCGTAATCGTTCGGCTTTTCGGCGCCGTTTTGCTCTCGTATTCGTCCGAAAGCAGAGCTTCCTCCGCCCGCGCAGAGAGCGTCGTCACCGTTTTTGAAAGCGGCTTGTCCTCTCCCCGAAAAACAAATCGATCTTCCCCTCCCCGACAAGCGGTCAAACATAGAATTCCAACCAACAACAGACAAAAACTAAATTTGATTTTCATAGAAGACCTCCAAAGAAGAATGATCAAATGACTGTTCCTTGGCTTTTCGATTCCCTCTCGCCTCTGCCTATTAGACGAACGAACAAGAAAAAACACTCACACAAAAAAAGAGAGAAGACCCGATCGGGTCTTCTCTCTTTTTTTGTGTGAGTGTTTTTTCTTGTTCGTTCGTCTAATAGGCAGAGGCGAGAGGGAATCGAAAAGCCAAGGAACAGTCATTTGATCATTCTTCTTTGGAGGTCTTCTATGAAAATCAAATTTAGTTTTTGTCTGTTGTTGGTTGGAATTCTATGTTTGACCGCTTGTCGGGGAGGGGAAGATCGATTTGTTTTTCGGGGAGAGGACAAGCCGCTTTCAAAAACGGTGACGACGCTCTCTGCGCGGGCGGAGGAAGCTCTGCTTTCGGACGAATACGAGAGCAAAACGGCGCCGAAAAGCCGAACGATTACGCTGCTTGGGCGCACCTTTCGTCTTCGTTACAAGGACAGCTTCCGTTCGGACGCCTTCGTTTATGCGGTCGACCAATATTCGTTTGAAGGACACGATTCGGGGCTTGTCGCTTTTGTCGCAAACGAAGAGCGGCTGCACGCCGTCGTGCTTCCGGACGACGTCGTTCTCCCTTTGTCCAAAAAACGTTCCGAGGAGGCGCTCGTCTCTGCGGCAAAGGCGCTGATCGAGGAACAGAAGATCCCCTTTTCAAAGGATCATGTTTATTCCTGCCGTACACTTTTGACTCAGGAGACAGAGGGCGGCACTCGCACGGAGAACACCGAAAAATTTCTTCCGGGCAATGCCGAAAAGACGCAGGCGTGGGTCTTTCGGTTTGTGAAAATGCTCGGAGATTATACGACCGAGGAGCGGATCAACGTTTTGGTAAACGGCTACGGCAATCTGCGCGAGCTTTACTGCTTTAACGCCGGCGCGTTCGATGGCGTCGACGTTCCCCGGGAGGATCTTTCCGTCTTGAAAAAACAGGCGGAGACACTGTTGCGGGAGAATCTTTCGGATGGCTGTACCGTCGATTCATTGACCGACCAAGAGGTGAAACTCGGCTTTTTCTCGGATGGTGCTTTGCGCTACAGCGTAACGCTCGTCGCCAAAGTGAAGAGCGCCGACGGGGTGACGTTTGACTATCCGACGGTTTTGCACTTTGCGCGCGCCGAAGAGGACGCTGCGTGAAAGGCGACAAACGGACTCTTCCGAAAAAAAGAACGACTCATCGAGTCGTTCTTTTTGATTGTTTTGGCAAGCGAGGGATCTGCGCTCTTCAGCCCTCGTCCTTTCGGGAGCCGGTGGGGCTGACGATGCTGTAGCCGACGTTGACGAGGTGGTCGGCGATGCGCTCGAGGCGGATGATCACCGACGAGTAGTAGGGGCTGACGTCGACGCTGCAGTTGCCCTCGGCAAGGCGCGCGAAGTGGCCGGCGATGAGCTCCTTCTTCGTGCGGTTGACCGTCTCCTCCAGGCGGGAAAGCTCGGGGAGATTCTCTTTGTTTCGGTGTTCAAAGGCGTTCTTTGCGATGGCGAACATCTGCATCACCGTGTCGCGCATGGCGAAGATGCCGCCGTGCGCCTTCTCGGAGAAGGCGATGGATTTTCCGATCATCTCAACGCCGATCTCGTGGAAGTTTTCGGCGTGGTCGCCGATGCGCTCCAGGTCGTTTAACACGTGACAGTAGGCGCCGATGGTCTTCTCGTCGCGCGCGTCCACGTTCGCGGACAGACGGATCAAAAACTTCGTCAGCGCACTGTTGATAAAGTCGATGGCCGCCTCGTTTTCGGCGATCTTCTCACCGTATTCCTTCGACGCCGTGTCCAGCGCCACGAAGGAGAGGGAGATGTTTTCCTCGGTTAAGGCGAGCATATAGTCGAGCTCTTTTTTGACCTGCATGAGTGCGACGGGCGGCGTGGAGAGCAGGCGATCGTCCACAAAGCGCAGAGAAAGCGTTTTTTCCTCGGCCTTCTTTTCGCGGATGACCTTCATCGAGTAGGTGACCAGGGTGCGCACGAAGGGTAAAAGAAGAAGGGTCGTCGTGACGTTGAAGACGACGTGGAAGAGAGAGACGCGCATCTGCAGTGACATCGGATCTTCCCCGGGGAAGCAGGAGATGAGAAGGTCAATCGCCGGATCGCGGAACAGCCAGATGAGAGCGGTGAAAACGGCCGTGCCGATGACGTTGAAGGTGAAGTGGATGAGCGCGATGCGCTTGGAGTTGGCGTTTGCGCCCACCGAGGCGAGCAGGGCGGTGACGCAGGTGCCGATGTTCGCGCCGAGCACGATGAAGAGGGCAAGCGAGAGGGGAAGCACGCCCGTGCCGACCATCGTGATCACGACGCCCGTTGCGGCGGACGAAGACTGGATCAGCGCGGTGAAGACGGCGCCGATGACGATGAGAAGCAGCGGGTGGTCGATCGTCGAGAAGATGCCGGTGAAGAGCTCTTCGACGAGCGGGTTGCCGAAGGCCGCTTCACTGCTCATCACGTTGAGCCCGACGAAGATGAGACCGAGACCGCTCGAGAGAAGGCCCGCGAGCTTGACCTTTTCGCTCTTGGCAAAGCCCATCATCACCCCCGCAAAGGCGAGAAGATACATGAGCATATTGAAGTAGTCGTTTTTGAGGGCGACTAAGAGGCCCGTGACGGTCGTACCGACGTTCGCGCCCATGATGATCGGCGTCGCCTGCGTGAGCGTCATCACGCCCGCGTTGACCAGACCGATGACCATCACGGTCGTCGCCGACGAGCTCTGGATGATCGCCGTCACGCCCGCACCGACGCCGACGCCGGAAAAACGGTTGTTGCTGATCTTTTCCAGAAGGCGCTTCATGCCGCTGCCTGCGCTCTTTTCCAGCGCGTCGCTCATGAAGTTCATGCCGACGATGAACACGCCGACACCGGCGAGAAGCCAAATGAGGCTTTCGATCAATTGTGTGAGGTTTTCTGCTGAGAGCATAAGTGGTCTCCGTAAGGTTTGGTCGGGCGGAAAACTCTTCGGCTTTCCGCGAAAAGAATAACACAAACCGTCGGTTTTTTCAACACTTTTTTGTAAAGACAATCTTTGTTTTGCTCCGCAAGTAACAGCAAGGATAGACGTATCGGGAATAACGATATACTCCATAATCACACCGCCTACTGTATTAAAAATGAAATATCCTTCGGATGTGAAATAATGACCTGCGGCCATTGTGAAATATTCGGTGTTCCACCGAATGTGAAATGAAATAAATCCACTCACGCCCGCAGGCATTTCACACGCCGCAGGCGTATTTCACGCACGAAGTGCATTTCACAAATCCCGCAGGGATTTATTTCGTTGAAAAAGACCTTGTCTTTCGACAAGGTCTTTTTCTGG
>JAFQUW010000043.1 GCA_017408325.1 Clostridia bacterium
AGCAGCACGGCGCAGGCGATGATCAGCACGAGCAGAAGCGGGAATCCTTCTTCTTCCGGATTTTCTTCGCCGCCATCGTAGCCGACGGGACGAATGATGAGTTTGCCGGGCTCAAAGGAGATGTCGTAGTTTTTGGTGACGTCTTTTGAGCCGGAGGTGATGATCGCACCGATCGGGGTGATCTCGAATTCGCCGACGTCGCCGCGCGCATCTTTCGGGTCGTACTCAACGGAGTCGATCTTGTCGCCTTCGACGAGCCCCTCGGACTTGGCAATTCCGTCGGGAAGATAGGTCGTGCCCTGTTGGTAGTTGAGTTCGCGGTCGGCGGGGCGGATGGTGATCGGACGCGGGAGGATCTCAAAGACGGTCTCTTCCAGGGTCACAAGATAATTTGTGTCGGTCTGCTGGAAGGTGAACGCGTAAGTGCCGACGTCGCCGCCTTGCGCGCGGGTGAAGGTGAGTTTGAGATCGACGCCCGTGGGAAGGGGATTGGGGCCCTTGACGATCTCGTAACTGAAGATCGGCTCGGTGTCGCCGTAGAATTTTTCGGTCACGCTCGGGCGCAGAGTCACGGGGATCCGTCCGGCGGTTGCGGCAGGGGAGAGTTCGCTCAAGTCGCTGTCGAGGTACTTAAGCTCGTCCGCGGAACAGGCTTTGACGGCGGCGCGGTAGGTCGCCTCACCCTTGAGGCCGGCGGAGAGATTGATCGTGCCTGTTTTTTCGGAAGCACTGATGTTGTAGTCGGAGACGACGGCCTGATCGTTGACGGTGTCGAAGACGGAGACTTTGAATCCCTGCACGACTTCCGCCTGCGCAGCAGTCCCCGTGGTGGCGATCTCGTAGGTCAGACCGCCTTCCTCGGAGGTGGCAATTTCAATGGTCGGCGTGGACAGTTTGCCGGAGGAGGAGATGACGCCGGTCAGAGTATCGGTGACCGTGGAAGCATAGGTCGGCTCACCGGGGTTTCCGAGGGCCAGAGAGACGGTGAATTTGAACGCGCCCGTCTGGGTCAGTTGCGCCGCTTCAAAGGAGGTCACGTTGACGGTGGCCTTGACCTTGGAGTTCATCTCCTTGATCTGGCTTTCCAGGAATTTCTTGAGTGCTTTGGAGGAGGAGGCTTCCTGAAGAGTTGCGGAGAAGGAGGTCTGCTCCACGCGGTCGCGCACGCGATAGACGTCGATGTGGTTCTGGTGCTGGAGCGTCTTGTGGACGACGGCTTCCGCGCTCTCGCCTTCTTCGTTGATGGCTTTGATGCGGAAGGTGTACTCTTCACCGTAGCGGTCCAGATACGGCGTCGTGTCCTGCGTGCGGGAGGGATCCACGTTTACCCAAGAGTATTCCGTGCCTTCTTCCTCGGAGAGGTAATAGGTGTATCGGTAGCCCGTGATCGCGCTTCCGCCGTTGTACGGCACACTCCAGGAGAGCGAGAAACGGCCGGCAAGCTGCGTCACGGAGAGTTCGGGTGCGCCGGGCGCGGAGGCGGCGACGGCGCCGATGAGTGTCAGCGGCAGCGCGAGACAGAGACACAGCAAACAGGTGAGAATGCGGTTGAATTTCATAGGTTGGTACCCTTTCGGAAAAAATCGTACAATCAAGTCTTGATTGAGTATATTCTGAATTATAATGATAATACAACATTGCCGTTTTGGCAAGAGGGGGGACACCCCTTTTTTGGTGAGAAACAAATTTTTCTTGTAAATTTTTTCTTTGCGGTGTAAAATGTGCGAGGAACGGGAAGTCTTTGTTTGCTTCGCGTGATCCGTGAGATTATTGTGTACAGACTGCGCGACAATATGACACGGCAAAAAAGTTTGAAAAGGAGTGGGAACAGATCGTGATGCGCCGTTTCTACGTAAAGTTGATCGTCACCTTTTGCACCGTCTGCCTGACGGTCCTCTTCTTTTTTTCGTATACCGCCTGGGAGGCGGGGCAGGTGGAATTTTCCGAAAAGACGGTTTCGTTTTCGAACTTGCCGAAGAGCTTCGACGGGCTTCGCGTGTTGCAGATCTCGGATCTTCACGCGCGGTTTCTGTCCGACGAGTCGCTTTGGGATCGGCTTCTTTTGGAAAGACCGGACTTGACCGTCTTTACGGGAGATACCTTCGACCGCGATTCGGACGAGGAGGATCTGGCCGCCGTCGGGGAGATCGTCCGACGCTTCGCGCAGGTCTCGAAGGTGTATTACGTCGGCGGAAACCATGAGACGCATGAAGACCTCTGGGAGCGTGCCGTCACCGTCGTGACGGAAAACGGCGGGGAAGTCCTCTCCGACCGAGCCGTGTCCCTTTCGCGCGAAAACGAGGAGATTTCAGTGGTGGGCCTGCGGGATCCGCTGCGCAGACAGAGTCCGGACCCGGCGCAAAAGACGCAGCGCGACTTGACCGTGGACGCTTTAGAGACGCTCTCGGGCAAGACGTCGGATTTCAGCCTTCTCTTGGCACACCGTCCGGAGGACGTCGAATGGTACAGCCGCTACGGGTTTGATCTGGTTCTGTCGGGACACACCCACGGCGGCCAGATCCGTCTGCCGCTTCTCGGTGCCGTCTTCGCCCCCTCGCAGGGATTCTTTCCGAAGTACAGCGCAGGGGAGTATCAAGTGGGAGACACCACCCTCTACGTCTCCCGCGGTCTCGGCGGCGAGCATCGCCTGCTCTGCCCGCCCGAGGTCACTCTCTTCACCCTGAAAACCGCATAAACGAAAGAACCGACTCTCGTCGGTTCTTTTGTTAT
>JAFQUW010000044.1 GCA_017408325.1 Clostridia bacterium
CCTCGGATGAAATCAAATCCGTCTAAATACAACCCTGCGAAGCAGGATTTCATCGCAAACGCGATTTCATCCACCGGAGGTGGATTTCACCCGTCGAAGACGGATTTGACTGCGTGTTCTCCGTTAAGGATAACACGCTAATGAGTCGGGGGGTTGTTTGTTTCAATCAAACAGGTGCGCCTTTTGCGCGCCGAACAAAAGCAGCGGCAACGGCTCCTCGCACGTCGCCAGATCGGCACGCAGCTTCTCGGTGATGCCCACGGGCAACAGCATCCGAGCGGCAACGCAAGCCCATTCGTCCACAAGCTCTTCTTCGTCGCGACGGACGACCAGCGTCGGAAACTCCAGCGTCGTGCGAACCGCAATCTGCAGGCAGAGCATTCCCTCTCGGTGGAAGATCGAGACGCGGTGGCGGTAGACCATCAGTCGCTCCATCGCACAGAACAGCGGAAAGAAGATCGCGCTTTGACGCAGGATCTGTGCATCGCTCTCGCGGCGGCGGCAAAAGAGCCGATAAAGCGACAGAACGTTGTGCCGATCTTCGCCCGAAAACTCAAAGACGCATTCTCCGTCCCCGTCGCGGCGAAGGGAAAGATGGACCTTGTTTGAAAGCACGAAGCTCTCGAAAAAGCTGTACACGTTCAGCAGTGCACAGAGAAAGTCGCGGAAGTTCAACAGAGCGACCACTCCGTTTTCGGCGGTGACGCAGAGCGTCTTATGCGCTTCGGGGCGCACACGGCAAAGCGACTCCGAGAAAAAGTGAACCAACTCCCCCGCACTGACGGGAACGACGCGCCCCGCGTAAAGCGGACGAACCGTCTTCAATGCATCGAACAGCTTCTGTGACTCCTCCATCGCCGCGAGATGCTCGCCGAGCTCGTTGAGATAAGCCGTCCGCGCGGCTGCCTTGCTCGATCTCGCCAAGGCAAGCGTGCGAGTGGAAAGCGAGGCGAGCGCGCGCTCGTACTCCCCGAGAAACGAAGCGAACTCCTCCCGAAAGCCTCCGACAAGAGGTTGCAGAAAATACAGCGGGATCTCGGTGGAGGGCTCGGAGAATACGAGGTAGTGTTCCTCGGCGATCTCCACGCAGGCGCTCTCGCCCGCACGCGGAAGACTGCCCGTCAGACGGCGCGTCAGGACCGTCCTCTGCTTTAGGCTCGGCAAAGTCCTTCTCGCAAGATGATTCCTCCAAAGCACGCGACCGCACTCGTCCGTGGCGAGCATCGCCACGGGGTGATCGTCGTAATGCTGGATCAAAAGCTCGCGCAGTTTCTGTAATTCCTCCGATTGCATAGCGTTCCTTTCCGTTCCTTTAAAATTATCCGATCAAGTGCGGCAAACGTTCCCGCGCGCCGAGAAACCCCGTCCAAAAAAGAAGCAGCGAGAGCAACAGTCCTGCGGCCGCATCCAGCCACGCCGCCCCAAGGAAAGCCAACGGCACCAGAAGTCCCGTCGCACAGTCCAGAAAACTGTCCTTTGCGGAAAGGGCGAGCGTCGCCGAACCGATCCGCTTTGCCGTCGCCGAAAGGAAGATGCCCAAGAAAAGTTTTGCCGCCGCAAAGGCAAACAGGAGCACCAGTCCCCCGACGCCGAAACCGACGCACGCGTCCGCGGTGAAACTGCTCACGCTCTCTTTGACGTTTCCGATGGCGCAAAACATCATCCACAGCGATACCGAAAACGCGCCGAGGGATTCTGCGCGTGAAAATCCGCGCTCAAAGCGTCCGCGCGGGGATGCGCGCGAGAGGCGAAATCCGAGAAAGGAAAAAAGCCCCGAGAGCACGTCCGAGAGGCCGCCCTGAACGTCCGCGCCGAGCGCGACGGAGGGGGCGCAGAACAGCAGGGCGCTTTTGGCAAGCACCAGTGCCAGGTTCACCGCGACAGTCAAAAGCCCGGCGAGTTCGCCGAGCTTGGTCCGTTCTTGAAAGTCTTTTGTTTCGTCCTGTTTTTTGGCACTCACGCCTCGGGGCGCTTCGCAGAGTATTGCAGAAGCAAGTCCTGCTTCTCCTGCCACAGCGCACTCGAGAGGTCGACGTAGTAGTTGTGCGGGTTTTCGAAGCGTTTGACTTCGTCCCAGAGGCGATCCACCTCGGCTTGACAGTACGCGCGGATCTCGCGGATGTCGGGCGAAGTATAGACGCATTTGCCGCCTTCGAAAATGGGCACGAGCAGTTCGCGCGCCTCGTAATTCTCCACCGTCTGACGCTTCCAGGTCGCGTTCGGGTCGAAAAGTTCCAAAGGCTTCGTAAAGTCCGTCTCCTCGGAGGCGATCGTCAGGTAGTCGGCGAAATTCTTGCCCGTCTCGCGGTCGTACAGACGGAAGACGCGCTTGAAATCGGGGGTGGTGATCTTTTCCACGTTCTCGCTGACCTTGATCTTTGCACGGGGCGTGCCGTTTTCGTCCTCGACCGCGACGAGTTTATACACGCCGCCGAAGACGGGCGCGCTTTTGGCGGTGATGAGTCGCTCGCCGACGCCGAAGGAGTTGATCTCGGCTCCCTGCGCAAGCAGGTCGCGAATGATCCATTCGTCGAGCGAATTGGACACGACGATCTTCGTCTCGGTCAGTCCGGCGGCATCCAGTGCCTTTCGGATCTTCTTGGACAGATAGGTCACGTCGCCCGAGTCGATGCGCACGCCGCCGTGGGTGATGCCCATCTCCCGGAAGACGCGGATGGCGTTGGGCAGGCCGCTCTTGAGCACGTTATACGTGTCGATGAGAAGGGTCGCGTTGTTCGGATAGATCTCGCAGTAACGGCGAAACGCCTCGTACTCCGTGTCGAACATCTGCACCCAGGAATGCGCCATCGTACCGAGCGACGGCACGCCGAAGACCTGATCGGAGAGCACGCACGCCGTTCCGGCACAGCCGCCGATGTACGCGGCACGCGCACCGAGCACGGCGCCGTCCGCGCCCTGCGCGCGGCGGGAACCAAACTCCATGACGGGACGCCCTTCGGCGGCACGCACGATGCGGTTTGCCTTCGTGGCGATCAGCGACTGGTGGTTGATGGTCAAAAGCAAAAACGTCTCCATGAGCTGCGCCTGCAGAACGGGCGCACGCACGGTGACCACGGGTTCTCCGGGGAAGATCGGCGTGCCTTCCGGCACCGCCCAGATGTCTCCGGTAAAACGGAAGGTGGAAAGATACTCCAAAAACTCTTCCGAAAAGCCGCCCTTGGCGCGCAAAAAGTCGATGTCCTCCTTGGAAAAATGCAAGTTTTCCACATACTCAATGAGCTGGGCAAGCCCTGCTGCGATCGCAAAGCCGCCCCCGTCGGGAACGTTGCGGAAAAAGAGATCGAAATAGGCGATCTTGTCCTTGAGTCCGTGCTCAAAATAGCCACGGCTCATCGTCATCTCGTAAAAGTCACAAAGCATCGCGGGGTTTTGATTGACCGGCATTCTCTTCCACTTCTTTTCTTAAAAAATTTTTTCTGCTGTTATTATATTCCAATGCGCTCAATTTGTAAAGTCTTGTCTTTTTTTGCCACTTGACATCAAAGCGCTTTCGCGGTATTATATATAAAACATATCTATTTTATTTTATGCCTTTTCTCAAGAAAGCAATCCAATGAAGGAGGAAACATGGCGACCCGTCAAGAACAAAACGCGCTTTGGGATGCGGTAGATGCGATCCACCGTTACTACGAAGAACTGTTTCGTCCGGTGGCAAGCGCCTTTTCGCTGACCGTGGGTCAGTTGAAGGTCCTGCACACCCTGCACCGTTTCGGTGCGCTGACCGTCGGCGAACTTGCCGGCGCGGTCGGAATGGCGCGCACCAATATGTCCTCCCTTTGTAAAAAACTCTGCAAGCAGGGTTTTCTCGTCCGTCACCGCGGAAAAGCGGGCGACGAAAGGCAGGTCGTTTTGGAACTGACGCCCGAGGGAGAGAGTGCCGCACGTCAGGCGGATTCCCAACTCGATCTTGCCGCCCCCGCGCTGCGTGAAGCAGATCTGGTCTCGCTGACCGAAGAGCTCTCCGCGCTTGCCGAAACGCTCTTCCCCGAAACGGGAGAGACCGCAAAGAAAAAGAAGCGGATCCCCGACGCCGCCGTGCGTATGTTGGATCGCGCGAAGTCCGTCATCAAAGAAAAAACAACGAAACAGGAGTTGCAACATGGCAAAGCCATCTAAGAAGCCGCGCCGTCGCTGGGGCGACCGCCGAGACGCGGTGAGAGTGCGCGAAATTGACTCCATGCACGCCTTTATGCCCGTGATTCTGCCCGGCAGATGCGACAACGAGGCCTTCATCGAAGAGATCGTGGATATCGAGAAGATCCAGGCCTTCGTCGACAAAAAGAACGCCGCGAACCCCGAATACAAGTACACCTTCTTCCACGTGATTGCCGCCGCGATCGCCAAGACGATCTACCTGCGTCCGAAGATGAACCGCTTCTACGCGGGCGACCGCCTCTACCAGAGAGACCGCATCGTCCTCTCCTTTACGGCGAAGAAACGCTTCTCCGACAACGCGGAGGAGGCGCTCGTCTTCCTGCCCTACGACGGCGAAACGACGATCGACTCCCTGCACGACATGCTCTGCGAGAAGGTCAGCTACGTGCGAAAAGACGGCAATCAGGACCACTCGACGGATATGATGGACATCTTTGTGAAGATGCCGCGCTGGCTTTTGCGCATCGTGCGCCGCGTGCTCTTCTTTATGCACTACTACGACATCACGCCGCGCGAACTGATCCGTGAGGATCCGTATCAGGCGACCGTGTTCCTATCGAACCTCGGCTCGATCAAACTCAACGCCGCCTATCACCACCTCGCCGAATGGGGCACGAACTCCATCTTCGGCGTCATCGGCAGAAAGCACAAGCGCGTCGTGGTGGGCGAGGACGGCACCGCCGAGATCCGCGAGGTCTTAAAACTCTCCATGACGCTCGACGAGCGCATCGCAGACGGCTACTACTATTCGAAGACCATTCGCCTCTTGCACAAGATCCTTCAAAACCCCGAGATCTTAGACCGTCCCGCCAAGGAGGAAGTCGATTATGAGTGAGCCGCAAGTGAAGGCCCCCTGGCTCTCCTCGTACGGCGTCGTGCCGCACACGCTGGAGTACGCCAAGGGCACGATGAGCCAGAATCTGTTTGACACCGCGCACCGTCTGCCGAACCACGTCGCCTACGAGTTCCAGGGCTTTGAGACGACCTTTGCCGAATTCGAACAGCAGATCCACCTCGCCGCAAAGGCCCTGTACGCCTGGGGCATCCGCGAAGGGGACGCCGTGACGATCTGTATGCCCAACTGTCCGCAGGCGATCATCGCCTTCTACGCGGTCAACGTCATCGGCGCCGTCGCGAATATGATCCATCCGCTCTCGAGCGAGGGCGAGATCGCCTTCTATCTGGAAGACAGCAAGTCCGTCTGCGCGCTCACCCTGCAGCAGTTCTATCCGAAGTTCGTCGCGGTCAAGAAGAAGTACCCCTTAAAGAAACTCATCGTCACTTCCATCGCCGACGCGCTCAGCGGCGTATTGAAGATCGGCTACAACCTGACCTCCGGTCGCAAGATCAACAAGATGGCCCCGATCCCCGAGAACGATGAAAGCGTCATCTGGTGGAACGACTTCTTGAAGCTCGGCAAAAACCTCCTCGGCAACTACGAGTGCCACAAAAAGCCCTCCGACGTCGCCGTCATCCTCTACAGCGGCGGCACGACGGGCAAGACCAAGGGCATCCTGCTCTCCAACTTGAATTTCAACGCGCTCGCCCTGCAGACCGTTAGTATGGGCAACTGCTTCTTTGAGGGTGCAAAGATGCTCGCCGTGATGCCGATCTTCCACGGCTTCGGCCTCGGCGTCTCCATCCACACCGCGCTCTGCGCGGGCGGCACCTGCATCCTCGTGCCGCAGGTGAACGTGAAGCTCTACTCGAAACTGCTTCGCACCAAGCAGCCCAACGTCATTGCAGGCGTTCCGACCCTCTTTGAGGGCATCCTGAGAAACCCCGACATGGAAGGCGTCGACCTCTCCTGTCTGACGGGCGTGTTCTCCGGCGGCGACAGCCTCTCCGTTGAGCTCAAGAAGAAATTCGACAAATTCCTCCTGGAGCACCACTCCTCCGTGCGCATCCGCGAGGGCTACGGGATGACCGAGTGCGTGACCGCCTCCTGTCTGACCCCGTACCACATCGAGCGCGAGGGCTCCATCGGCCTGCCCTTCCCCGACACCTTCTACAAGATCGTGAAGGTCGGCACCACCGAAGAAGCTCCCTACGGCGAAGAGGGCGAAATGTGCATCTCCGGGCCTTCCGTGATGGTCGGCTACGCGGGACTCCCCGAGGAGACCGCCGCCACCCTGCGCACCCACGCCGACGGCCGCGTCTGGCTGCACTCTGGCGACCTCGGTGTGATGGACTCCGACGGCTTTATCTACTTCAAACAGCGCGCCAAGCGTATGATCATCTCGTCGGGCTACAACATCTACCCCTCCCAGCTTGAGAACGTCATCGACGGCCACGAGGCGGTGCAGATGTCCTGCTGCATCGGCGTGCCCGACCCCTACCGGATGCAGAAGGTCAAGGCCTTCGTGATGCTGCGCCCGGGTGTGAAGAACACCCCCGAGGTGATCGAGTCCATCCGCGCCCACTGCAAGAAGAACATCGCAAAATACGCGATGCCCTACGAGTTCGAAGTCCGCGACACCCTGCCCAAGACCCTCGTCGGCAAGGTCGCCTACCGCGAACTGGAAGCCGAGGAAGAGGCAAAGCGCAAGGCCGCCGAAGCCGCAAAAACAGAATAAAACAAACGTCAAAAAAGCACCGCGAAAGCGGTGCTTTTGTTTTTCCCTTCTTTTCTTTTCGAGAAAAGAAAAAAGCCGCAGAAAAGCCGAGTTAAGAAGAAGACAACGTCATACACAAACGGGACCCACGCCGCGGGTCCCGTTTTCGGTAACCTTCCCTTTTTCGCTTTTCATAAGAAAGAAGCAAGAGAATAGCCCCACACCAAACGCCTACCGCAACCTGTGCCCACGGTATACG
>JAFQUW010000045.1 GCA_017408325.1 Clostridia bacterium
AAGAAAAAAGACAACCTTCAGCACAAACGGTGCCCGTAAAGCGTGGGCACCGTTTGTGGTTTATGGAAAAAGATTGCCGTCACCGAAAAAACGCCCACCGCAAACAGCGGTCGCGGTTTGACCGCTGTTTGTGTTTGAGGCTCCTCCTTTTGCCCTTCTCACACTTTGCTTTCTTTTTTGCTTCTTTTTTCTTTCTCTTGAAAGAAAAAAGAAGAATCCAAACCAAACAAAAAAGCACCGCGAAAGCGGTGCTTTTTTGACTGTTTATCCCTTTTTCTGCCGTTTGGCGCGTTGTTTGGCCGCGGCGCGGGCGGCGGAGTTTTTCTTTTTGACGGGGGGCTTCGTTTTTTGTCGTGGGTGTCGTTGTGCGGCGGGAGCGGAGGGGAATTCAGGCGGCACGAGGGCACCGCGATGGGTTCCGATGAGATCCTCGCGCTCGGCGCGGCGCAGGGCGGCGCGGACGAGGGGGAAGTTCTCGCGCTTGAAATACTGCAGCAGTGCGCGCTGTTCCGCCTTTTCCTCGGGGGTCTTCGGCACGTAGACGGGTTGCATCGTATTGGGGTCGAGCCCTGTGTAGAACATACAGGTCGAGACGGTGCCCGGGGTCGGATAGAAGTCCTGCACCTGCTGGGGGTGCATCTTTTCCTTTTTCAAAAACTCGGCAAGTTCGATCGCGTCTTCCGCACGGCTGCCGGGGTGCGAACTCATCAGATACGGCACGAGGTACTGCTTTTTGCCGATGCGCTCCGTTTCCTGTTCAAAGCGGCGCTTGAAATTCTCGTAGACCTGAATGTTCGGCTTTCCCATATAGGAAAGAACGCGTTCGGAGCAGTGCTCGGGTGCGACTTTGAGCTGACCCGAGACGTGGTGCGCGACGAGCTCACGGAAGAAGGCGGGGTTTTTATCCAGCATCAGGTAGTCGAAGCGCACGCCGCTTCGAATGAAGACCTTTTTCACCTTCGGCAGGGCGCGCAGCTTGCGCAATAGGGCGAGGTAGTCCGAGTGGTCGACCTCCAGCGCCTTGCAGGGCGTCGGGGCGAGGCACTTTTTGCCCGGGCAGACGCCGCGTCGCGCCTGCGCGCGGCAGGCGCTCTTGCGGAAATTCGCCGTCGGACCGCCGACGTCGTGAATATAGCCCTTGAAGGAGGGCATTTCGGTGATCTTTTTCGCTTCGGCAATGACGGAGGCGTGGCTTCGCGAGGAGATCGAACGCCCCTGATGGAAGGCGAGCGAGCAGAAGTTGCACGCACCGAAGCAACCGCGGTTGTGGATGATGGAAAACTGCACCTCCTCGATTCCGGGCACGCCGCCGCGCGCCTCGTACGAGGGGTGATAGGTGCGCTCAAAGGGAAGGGCGTAGACTGCGTCCATTTCGGCGGTGGAAAGCGGCGGCATCGGCGGATTTTGTACGAGGAAGATGCCGTCGTGCTCCTGCACGAGCGTCTTTGCGCGGACGGCGTCGTGCTCGTCCTGTTGGATGCGGCAGGCCTCGGCGTAGGCGCGCTTGCCTTGCCGCGAGGGATCGCGCACCGCCTCAAAAGAGGGGAGCGTGATCACGTTTTCGCCCGTCGGGGGCGTTTCGGAAAAGACGCAGGTTCCGCGAATGTCCGTCGGACGCTCTCCGTCCTCAAGGCGTCGGGCAAGCTCAACGACGTGTTTTTCGCCCATCCCGTACATCAGAAGATCGGCTTTGGTGTCGAGCAGGACGGTGGGCATCACCGTGTCCGCCCAGTAGTCGTAGTGCGCGAAGCGGCGAAGCGAGGCCTCGAGTCCGCCCACGGCGATGAACGCCTCGGGGAAGAGGCGGCGGATGGCGCGCGAATAGACCGTGAGCGCGCGGTCGGGACGCGCCCCCGCGCGACCGCCGGGGGTATAGGCGTCGTCGCTTCTCTTTTTCTTGGCGGCGGTGTAGTGCGCCACCATGGAGTCGATGTTTCCGGAGTTTACGAGAAAGCCCAGCCGCGGCGTGCCGAAACGGCGGTAGTCGCCGTCGTTTTGCGGCTGGGAGAGGATCGCGACGCGATAGCCTGCGTTCTCCAGCACGCGCGAAATGACCGCGGTTCCAAAGGACGGGTGGTCGACGTAGGCGTCGCCCGTGACGAGCACGAAATCGCACTCCTGCCAGCCGCGCTCGGTCATATCGGCGCGGTTGATCGGTAAAAAGGCCATCGTCTCACTCCCTTCTTCCTTCGCTTCCAACGTTGTTGGTTCAATTATAGCATCAAACGACTGCGCGCGCAAGGAAAAAAGCCGCCTTTGCGGCTGTTTTTTGCTTGATTTTGCTTTTGCGGTTTGCTATAATGTACCCAGAATCAAAAGGAGCA
>JAFQUW010000046.1 GCA_017408325.1 Clostridia bacterium
GAAGAGGTCGGCTCGAAAGCGCCGCTTGTCGACTACACGCTTTCCGACATGGAAGCGGACGAAGTGCTCACAAGGAGGGATCGCGATGCGTAAATGCGCCTTATCGGCGATGAACGACGTGTTCGCCGCCATCGCCTCCCAAAAACCGCTGTATCTGCCCGTCGACGGAGCAGACGGCAGCGCGGTGTATACCAAGTGGGAAGACGGTGTCGCATGGAGTGAACAACTCAACACCGTACGCAGTCCCAAAGATTTCTTCTTCCCGCAAACGGAAGATCTTATGGCGTTCAAGACTGAAGGCAAGACCGTCGAGGTCGTGGATATCCGCAAAGAACACGAAGACTTCGTGCTGTTCGGTGTGCGCGCGTGCGACGTCAAAAGTTTCGACGTCCTCGACCGCGTGTTTTTGTCCGAACCCGTCGACAGTTTCTATGCATCCCGCCGCGCACACGGCATCGTCGTGTCGATGGCTTGCTCGCGCCCGAGTGAAACGTGCTTTTGCGGCACGTTCGGCATCGACGCGAGTGCCCCTGCGGGTGACGTGACCGCATGGAAGACCGACGACGCCGTCTATTTTGAGGCGAACACCGACAAGGGTGCGGCGCTTCTCAAAGAGATCGAAGCTCTCACCGAGGAATGTGCCGACGACGCGGTCAAAGCACAGCAGGAACAAACGAAAAAGATCCTCGCAAAACTGCCTCTCGCAGGGCTTACGACCGAGGCGTTCGGCGGCGGCAAAACGATGGCATTTTTCAACCATCCCGCGTGGGACGAGTTGTCGGAAAGTTGCCTCGGTTGCGGCACGTGCACCTTTGTGTGCCCGACCTGCCAATGCTACGATATCAAGGAATTCAACACGGGGCACGGTGTCGTTCGCTACCGCTGCTGGGATTCCTGCATGTATTCGGAATTCACGAAAATGGCGCACGGCAACAACCGCCTGACGCAAAAAGAGCGCTTCCGTCAGCGCTTTATGCATAAACTCGTGTACTATCCCGAAAATAACGACGGACTGTTCAGTTGCGTCGGATGCGGGCGCTGTCTTTCGAAATGCCCCATCTCGATGAACATTGTCAAAGTGATGAAAACGATCGGAGGGGAGACAACATGATGAACGATACCTTAATTCCCCAAATCGGCGTGATCACCGACGTGCGCATCGATACTCCCGATATCAAAACCTTCCGCGTGGTCACCCCCGACGGCAAGAAGGCGTTTGACCATCGCCCGGGCCAGTGCGCGATGCTGTCCGTTCCCGGTGTGGGCGAAGCGATGTTCTCCATCACCTCGTCGCCCACCAACGAGGACTATATGGAGTTTTCCATCAAAAAGTGCGGCTGCGTTACCGATTGGCTGCATCAGGCTGAACCGGGTCAGCAGATCACCATCCGCGGCCCATACGGCCGCCCGTTCCCCGTCGATGACGAATTCGCGGGCAAAAATATGCTGTTCATCGCGGGCGGCGTCGGCCTTGCGCCGCTTCGCTCCGTCATCAACTACTGCCGCCATTACCGCGACCGCTACGGCGACATCGACATCGTCTACGGCTCGCGCAGTAAAGAGGATCTTTTAGACTACCAAGAGATCATCGACGAGTGGGCAAACGACGCAGGTGTCAAGGTGCACCTGACCATCGACAACCCACAGGAGGGCTGGGACGGTCACGTCGGCTTTGTCCCGAACTTTGTCAAGGAGCTCGGCTTCTCCACCGACAAGACCGCTGTTCTGTGCGGTCCGCCCATCATGATCAAATTCACGCTCGAAGGGCTTATCGCCCTCGGCTTTGATAAAACGCAGGTGTACACCACCCTCGAACTGCGCATGAAGTGCGGCGTGGGCAAATGCGGACGTTGCAACGTCGGCGCGAAGTATGTCTGCAAGGACGGTCCCGTGTTCCGTTGTGATGAACTCGACGAACTGCCCGATGAGTATTAAGGAGGGAAATTCAAAATGGAAAACATGGTGAATATTTTCCTGTTCGGAAAGAAATATACCGTCCCTGCCAATCTGACCATCA
>JAFQUW010000047.1 GCA_017408325.1 Clostridia bacterium
CTTCGCCGCTTTGATGCTATAATAAACTCGGGTGATGAAAAATGTCCTTCGAACATGTAGAAATCCATTCCGCTACCATAACGTTTGACAAGCATAAAACGAAAGAATATCGCACGGATTACAATCGGCCTTGTGATTGTCAAAATTGCAGAAACTATTATAAACACATAGCGAAAAACAAAGAACTTGTCGAGTTTTTAACAGGGTTTGGCATTGATTATAATTGTACCGAAGAGGTTTTTTCTTGGGATCTGGGAAACGACGAAGATGCTCTCCTTCATCACGAAGCTTATTACGGTGTTTTCGGTAAAATCGAGGGCGAAGATTTTGCTTTTGAAAAATTTGATGTAAAAATTTCTTTTCAAAAAGACGCTTCCATTCCCTACGATCGGACAGGGGAGTTTTTTTGGATCTGCATTGAGGGAAACTTCCCTTATATACTCGAAGAAAAAAGAGATTGGGCCGTTCCTTTTTCTCAAAAGATGAAACTGTCAAATATCATCAGTAAAATGAAAGCAATCTTTCAAAAAAAGTAAAACATCAAGTTTTCAGACCGGCTTTGTTTTGAGTGTCGGTTCCAAACATCCCGAATGCTTCCGCATTCGGGATGTTCCTTTTTCCTCTTGGCGCACTCTTCTCTCTTTTCCACAAAAAGACGTGCTTCTTTTTTGCAAGATTGTACAAAAAAATCGCGCCGTCTTCCTTGAAATATACGCGCGCGTATGATATACTGCAAAGTGGAATGAAAGGGCCGCGGTTTTTGACACACTCAAGCGGCTTTGGAGGAAAATATATGAAAATCAAGCTTGCGTTTCGCTGGTGGTTGCAAAACGACCCCATCCGCCTAAAGTACATCTCGCAGATCCCCGGGATGCACTCCATCGTGACGGCCGTCTACGACGTGCCTCCGGGAGAGGTCTGGCCCGAGGAGTCTCTCGCCGAGATCAAAAACCGCTGTGAGCGTCGCGGTCTGGTCTTCGACGTCGTCGAGTCCATCCCCGTGCACGAGAACATCAAGCTCGGTCGCGGCAACGTCGACGAACTGCTCGACGTCTACTGCGAGAACATCCGCCGCTGTGCGAGAGCGGGTGTCAAGTGCGTCACCTACAACTTTATGCCCATCTTCGACTGGACCCGTACCCAGCTCGACAAGATGGCCGAGGACGGCTCGACCTCGCTTGTGATGTACTGGGATCAATTAAACGGCCTCGACCCCTTAAAGGACGACATCAACCTGCCCGGCTGGGACGCCAGCTACACGCAGGAAGAAGTGCGCGAGCTCTTCCAGGCCTACGCCGAAATCGGCGAGGAGGGCGTCTGGAAGAACCTGGAGCGTTTTTTGAAGAAAGTCATCCCCGTCGCCGAGGAATGCGGGATCAAGATGGCGATCCACCCCGACGATCCGCCCTATCCGATCTTCGGTCTGCCGCGCATCATCACCTGCGAAGAGAACATCGACCGCATGCTTGCCATCGTCGACAGCCCCTCCCACTGCCTCTGCCTTTGCACGGGCAGCTACGGCTGCGCGAAGACCAACGACGTGGTCGCGATGACCGAAAAATACGCGGCGAAAAAGCGCATCGCCTTTATGCACATCCGCAACGTCAAGATCCTCTCCGACGGCTCCTTTGAGGAGTGCGCCCACCTGTCCTCCTGCGGCAACCTCGATATGTACGGCATCGTCCGCGCCCTCGTCAAACACGATTACGACGGCTACGTGCGTCCCGACCACGGCCGTATGATCTGGGGCGAGACGGGCAAGCCCGGCTACGGTCTCTACGACCGCGCCCTCGGCGCCGCCTACATTATGGGTCTGTTTGAAGCCGCTGAAAAAGAACTCGGCAAAGCATAAAGTGAGGTACATGATTATGGAAAAATTCATCCCCGTCGTCGTCATCAAGGAACTTTCCGAGACCGACAAGATCTTAACCGCCTTAAAGGGCATCGACATCCACACCGCGGAGATCACCTTCCGCACCGCCTGCGCGGCGGAGGCGATCCGCTACGCCGTGAAGCATCACCCCGATATGGAGATCGGTGCCGGCACGGTCATCAACGCCGAGCAGTGTCTCGCCGCACTCGACGCCGGCGCGACCTTCATCGTCTCCCCCGGTCTGTCTCCGGCGGTGGCGAAAATCTGTGCAGAGAAAAACGTCCCCTACTTCCCCGGTTGCGTAACCCCCACCGAGATCATGGCGGCGCTGGAGCTGGGCATCTCCACGGTGAAGTTCTTCCCCGCAAACGTCTACGGCGGACTCAAGGCGCTCAAGGCGCTCTCCGCGCCCTTCCCGCAGGTGAAGTTCATCCCCACCGGCGGCGTGGATCGCTCCAACATCGACGAATTTTTGGCGTTTGACAAGATCGCGGCCATCGGCGGCAGCTTCTTCGTCAAGGAAGCCTTGGAAAAACTGGAGGGTTAATTGTTATGAAACGCATTGTCACCTTCGGCGAGCTGATGCTCCGCCTTGCCCCGAACGGCTACTACCGCTTCTTCCAGAACGACCAGATGCAGGCCACCTTCGGCGGCGGCGAAGCGAACGTTGCCGTCTCCCTTGCCAACTACGGGATGGATTCCGTCTACGTGACCAAACTCCCGTCCCACGCCATCGGTCAGGCGGCGGTCAACTCCCTGCGCGCCTTCGGCGTCGACACGACGAAGATCGTGCGCGGCGGCGAGCGCGTCGGCATCTACTACCTCGAAAAAGGCGCCTCCCAACGCGGCAGCGTCTGCATCTACGACCGCGCTCACTCGGCGATCGCCGAGGCTTCGGCGTCCGACTTCGACTGGGACGCCATCTTTGACGGCGCGGACTGGTTCCACTTCACCGGAATCACCCCCGCCCTCGGCGCCAACGTCGCCGACATCTGCCTCGACGCCTGCAAGGCGGCCAAGGCGCGCGGCGTGAAGATCTCCTGTGACTTAAACTACCGCGGCAAGCTCTGGACCCGCGACGAGGCGCGCGAGACGATGACGAAGCTCTGTGAGTACGTCGACGTGTGCATCTCCAACGAAGAAGATGCCAAAGACGTCTTCGGCATCGAAGCGGAAGGCACCGACATCTACGGCGGAAAGCTCAACCACGAGGGCTACAAGTCCGTGGCCAAACAGCTCGCCGACCGTTTCGGTTTTGAAAAGGTCGCCATCACCCTGCGTTCCTCCATCTCTGCGTCCGACAACGACTGGGCGGGCATGCTCTACGACGGCGAGAACTACTGCTTCTCCAAGTCCTACCACCTGCACATCGTCGACCGCGTCGGCGGCGGTGACTCCTTCGGCGGCGGTCTCATCTACGCCCTGCTCTCC
>JAFQUW010000005.1 GCA_017408325.1 Clostridia bacterium
GAGATGATCGCGTTGGTCATATTCTCGGGGATCTCGTCAAAGGAGACCCAGATGCGGTTTTCGGTACCCGACAGGCGGTCTTCTTCCATCTCGACCCAGTTCTGTTCCCCCGTCTTCTCGTCGGTCTCGCGATAATAGAGCGAGGTGGTGAGGTTCGAATTGAGCTTTAAGTCGTCGATGTCGAAGGTCGGGTCGATGTAACTTTTAATATACATTGCAAACGCGCCCGCCATGATCGCGCCCGTCACGATGCAGATCAGAAGAAACGTCAAAAAGACGTTGAGAAAGACGCTCAAAATCTTCCAGGCGACCTTCGTGGAACCGCCCGCAACGGCGGCCGAGGTCTTGGCGACTTTCTTGAGCGTATCTTTTTTTGCGGCAGGGGCAGACGGAGTCTGCTTGCCCGATTGATTTCGGTTCATTGAATTCCCACTTTCCTATTTTTCCACAAGCTGCACGTTCTCCTCGCCCAGGATCTGACAAAGCTGATCCAGAACGAGAGGAGTCGGCGAGCATTCGCAATTCTTCGCCTGACAAAGTTTCCCCGTATCTTTGTAATAGAAAATGACGGGAGTATCACCGCTGAAGATGGAAAGAAGTGCTATGACTCTGTTTTCTATTGTACCTTCTTTTTGTAAAAATCGCAAGTACAACTTTTTCGTTTTCGCGCCCGTCTCTTGCGGCGCGTCTGCCGAGGACGGCACCGTCGGTTTCACAGTAGGCGTCGGGGGTCTCTCGTTTTGTATCCGACGTGAAAACGCGGGGCTTGCCGCCTCGGCAGGCGTGAACACCTCACGCGCGAGGAAGGCACGGTTCGCCTCCTCTCCGTCGGACTCTTCCATCCGACCGCGCACGACGAGCACGGCGTCCTTTTCCAGTTTCGGCGCGCAGGCGGAAAAGACCTTCGGGAAAATGAGCGTCTTGACGCTCCCCGTCAGATCCTCCAGCGTCATCTCCGCCATATTCTGCCCCGCTTTCGTGCGGCGGACGCGCACGGAATGCACCGCGACGCACAGCGTCAGATCTTTCTCCGACGAGACGTCCTCCAGGTCACAGACGCGCACGGCGCCCACGCTTTTGGCGAGCGTCTCGTAGACACTCAAGGGATGCGCGGAGAGATAGATGCCGCAGGCCTCCTTTTCCATTGCGAGAAGGTCGCTTTGCGAAAACTCCTTTAGATCGGGGTAAGTTAAGTCCATTGCGCTGACCTCCCCCTCTTCTCCGCCCATCTGGGAAAAGAGGTCCATTTGTCCCGCGAGGTTTCGGTGGGCAAGTCCCGTCGCGTGCGACAGGGCACTCTCCAACACGGCAAGCATCTGGCTTCTCGGACGCGAGAAGCAGTCGAGCGCACCCGCGCCGATGAGACTTTCGATCATCTTGCGCGAGGCAGAGCGCGAGGCCATTCGGGTCAAAAAGTTTGCGTAATCGGAAAAAGGGCGGCCTTTTCGTTCCTCCAAAATGCTGCGGCAGAAGCCCTCGCCGACGTTTTTGATGTCGGAGAGCGAAAAACGCACGGCATCCCCTTCCACGGTGAAATGCACGCCGCTGCGGTTGACGTCGGGCGGCAAAAGGGCGATGCCCAGTCTCGCGCACTCCGCTTTGTAAAGCGGCGTCTTTCCGCCCTCGGCGTAGTGGGAGAAGAGCGCGGCCATGTATTCCACGGGGTAGTGGCACTTGAGATACGCAGTCTGATACGTCAGGTGGGCGTAGGCCGCCGCGTGGGATTTGTTGAACGCGTAACTCGCAAAACTCGCGATGTCTTCAAAAATGCGTTCGGCCGTCGCGCGGGACAGCCCCGAAACGCGCTCCGCGCCTTGTAAAAACGCCTCTTTTTCCTGCATCAGGACGTCCTTTTTCTTCTTTGAGATCGCGCGGCGCACGATGTCCGCGCGGCCGTAGGAGTAGCCCGCGAGCGTGCGGAAGATCTCCATGACCTGCTCCTGATAGATGATGCAACCGTCGGTCGAGGAGAGGATGGGAACGAGTTTGTCGGTCAGGTACGCAACCTTCTTCGGGTCACGGCGGCAGGCAAGGTAGCGCGGAATGGATTCCATCGGGCCGGGACGGTACAGGGCGATCGCCGTGGCGATGTCCTCGATGCTGTGCGGTTTCATCTGCGTACACAGACGCGTCATACCCGCACTCTCCACCTGAAAAAGCCCGACGGTGTGTCCGCGCGAAAGCATTTCAAAGGTCTCTCTGTCGTCCTCGGGAATCTCCGAGAGACGAAACGCGGGGTCTTTTTTGCGTGCCATCTCGGCGGCGTCGCGCAAAATGGTCAGGTATTTCAAGCCGAGGAAGTCCATCTTGAGAAGTCCGAGCGAGGCGATGGTATCCATCGAAAACTGCGTGACGACGCTCCCCGCATTGACTGCGAGGGGAACGTAGTCGGAGACGGGACGGTCGCAGATGACGACCGCCGCGGCATGTACGCTCGGGTGGCGCGGCATTCCTTCGACCGTGCGGGCGATGGAGATGAGCCGTGCCACGCTCGCTTCGCGTGCGATCAGTTCGTTTAATTGCGGCGAGGCTTTCACCGCCTCGTCAATGGTGACGTCGTAGGCCTTCGGGATGAGGGCCGCCACGCGGTCGACCTCCGCATAAGGCAATCCGAGCACGCGCCCGACGTCGCGCAGGGCGGCACGCGTTTTCATCAGGGAGAAGGTGACGATCTGCGCCACGTGATCCTCCCCGTATTTTTCGACGACGTAACGGATGACCTCGTCGCGCCGTTCGTCGCAAAAGTCAATGTCAAAGTCGGGCATCGAGACGCGTTCCGGATTCAAAAAACGCTCGAAGAGAAGCCCGTATCGGATCGGGTCGAGTCCCGTGATGCCGACGAGGAAAGCCGCCAGACTTCCCGCGCCGCTTCCGCGCCCCGGGCCGACGGGGATGTCGCGGCTTTTGGCGAAGCGCACGAAATCCGCCACGATGAGAAAATAGGTGTCAAAGCCCATGGAATGGATCACGGAAAGTTCGTAGTCGAGTCGCACACGGTACTCTTCTTCGGGCGCGGTCAGTGCGCCTGCGGCACGTTTGCTTGCCAGTCCCTCTTCGGCGAGGTGGCGCAGATAACTTTCGGCGTCATAGCCCGCGGGCACGTCAAAATCGGGCAGGATCAAGCCCTGCTCAAAAAATTCCACGTTGCACCGTTCGGCGATCCGCACGGTGTTCTCCAGTGCCTCCGGATACTCGGGGAACAGTTCCGCCATCTCCTCGGCACTCTTCAAATAAAACTCGTCCTTCTCAAAACCCAGGGGTCGTCCCTCGGAGAGAAGCGTGCCGAGTTGGATGCACATCAAAGTCGCCTGTGCGTCGGCGTCTTTTTTCTCCACGTAGTGCGCGTCGTTGGTGCAGACGAGCGGGATGCCCAGCCGCTCCGAGAGCGTGACGAGTCCGATGTTCGCCTGCAGTTCGCGTGCGTCGCGGTGGTCCTGCATCTCCAAGAAGAAGTTGCCTTCCCCGAAGATGGAAAGCATGCGGCGTGCCTCCTCCTCTGCCTTGGCGTATTCCTTGCCCAAAAGAAGCGAGGGGATGCGCCCGTTGATGCAGGCGGAGAGGCAGATGAGCCCCTCGTGGTACTCCTCCAACAGCTCGTAGTCGACGCGCGGCTTGTTGTAAAAGCCCTCCGTGTAGGCACGGGAGACGAGTTTGACGAGATTCTTCCAGCCGGTCAGATTTTCACAAAGGAGGACCAGGTGGTTCGGGCTCTTGTCCTGTGCAAAGTCGCGGTCGTGGCGACTGCGCGGAGCCAGATACACTTCACAGCCGAGGATCGGGTGCACGCCCTCGCGCTTTGCCGCGCGGTAGAAGTCCATCGCACCGTAGAGCACGCCGTGGTCGGTCATCGCCACGGCCGTCTGGCCGAGCTCTTTGACGCGCGAAAACAGCCGATCGATGCGACAGGCACCGTCGAGCAGGCTGTATTCGGTGTGCACGTGCAGATGAACGAATCCCGACATCTCTTTCTCCTTTTTCAAAAAAGATACTTTTCCACCTTCAGTATACCACACACGCGCGCGTTCTTCAAGCACACACTTGCAAAAAGCGGCGTCTTTCATTATAATAGACAGCGTCAACAACTCACGGAAAGGCCTCCCGTTTTATGCTCGATTTTCAGCCCATCACCGTCATCGAGAAGATCGCCATGCTCTTCTTGGTGCTGCTCTGCGGCCTTTACGCCGCACGCCGCGGCTTTTTTAACGAAAAAACACCGCGCGCCCTCTCGCTCTTCCTCGTCAACGTGACCCAGCCTGCGCTGATCGTGGCAAGTTTTGACATGGAGTATTCCGAAGAGAAACTCTCCACGGGACTGTTCATCGTCGCCGCTTCCGTGGTCATCCACGCCGCGGCGATCGTCCTCGCGCGTCTCTTTTTCTATAAGACCCGCGACGCGGATCAAAACCGCGTGTACCGCTACGCGCTCATCTTCTGCAACTGCTCGTTTCTCGGTTTCCCCGTGCTCGACGCGATCTTCGGCAAAGGCGTCGGCGTCTTCTACGGCACCTTTTACTGCATCGTCTTCAACGTCTTAAACTTCACCTACGGCATCCACCTTCTGCGCCGAGGCCGCGGCGAAAAACCGAAGTGGTACCGCGCGATCTTAAACCCCGGCGTGCTCTCCACCCTCATCGGCGTCGTGCTCTACCTTCTTCGCCTGCGTCTGTCGGATCTGCCCGGTGAGGGCTTTGACGTCGTCGGACGCGTGCTCTTCTCCACCCTCTCGATGGTGGGCGATCTCACCTTCCCGCTCTCGATGGTCATCGTCGGTGCGCTGATCGCCTCGATGCGCCCGAAGGAACTCTTTTTGCGCCCGAGTCTGTACCTGTTCTGCTTGGTCAAGAACCTCGGAATGCCCCTTTTGACCCTCGGCGGCTGTCTTCTTTTGGGGATTCGCGGCGAGATCGGCCTGCTCTGCGTGACGATGAGCGCCGTTCCGACCGCCGCCTCCTGCGCGATCTTTGCCGAAACCTATCACTCCGATTCCGCGCATGCCGCGCGTCTCGTGGGGCTCTCCACCCTCGTCTCGGTCGTCACCCTGCCCTGCATGGTGCTCCTCGCAAACGCCGCGCTCTGTTAAGCCACGTACAGATCAAAAATCCCCTCGCTTTTCGTGCGAGGGGATTTTGTTTGATTCGTTAGGCGGTGCTTTGGACGATCCCGATATCCTCCGTTTTGTCGCTTTCGTCCTCTTCTTTTTGGTCTTTTTTGTTCCCTTGATAGGCGTCGAGGTTTGAGAGGATCGAGAGGATCTTCTCGGAGTGGTCCTCACTCGGGACGAATTCTTCGCCCCCGAAGGCGAAAAGCTCCTCCTCGGTGACGTCCACGTCGTAGCGGCAACGCTTGTCCTCGTGCTTGTCCGGATACGGGATCGGATCCGCGCAGGCGGCGACGAGTTCTTGATAAAGCGGGATCTCTTGAATCTCTTCGAGGATCCACTCTTGCGAGTTTTCTTTTTTTGCGGCAACGACGGGGTGGTCAAACGGTCCTTCCAGGGCCAACGTGCCGTCACGGCAGGTCATGACAAAAAATACACAGACGTCTCCCGGCAAGGGGAGGAAATCGTCTTTTCCGCAAAGGACCAACAGGTTTTCCTCCACGGAGTATCCGCCCTTACGTCGGACTTGTACCGACTGCGCCGTATCCAGCGTGCCCTTGATGTTTTCCAAGACCCGCACGCGGTAAAACGTATCGACGTGGTACAGCTCCCCCGCGCGGCTCCCCTCGAGCTCTTCGACGACACCGACGAACACGTAGTCGGAGAAACCGGCAAGCGCGCGCGGATCGTCCACGTCTAAATTCCAGCAATCCTCTTGTAAGACAACCGAAGGCGCACTTGCACAGGAACAACATAAAACGCCGATACAAAGCGCGAGCAACAAAAATGCCATGAACACGATCAAGATTCGTTTCATCTTTTTCATTCCTCACAAAAAGTATGAGCACTTGTCTGCTTGTATACTAACATCTTTTGTGTGATTTGTCAAATATTTACCGTATTCAAACTTATTTTTTCATCATTTAATCAAAAACCGCCCATGAAGATGATGTTCTCAGCGAAGAATTTGAGGAGGGATTCCTCTTCCTTTGAAAGCCAACATGGCATTCGTGCCTGCGAATTTACAAAAACTCGCGCAATAGAAAAAGAGAAGATTCGCTGATCGCAAGTCTTCTCTTTTTGTGTCCTCTTTTTCCGCTTCGGCATACCCTGTCAGCAAGGAAGAAACGGGAGGTGGATGAATGGAATTCGTCTTATACGGCACGGACAAGCGGATGGAATACCTCGCACTGCGCTTAAAGCGCGCCGGACACCGCGTGCTCACCTGGGAAGGGATCAAGTCTGCATACGCGACGAAGATCGACTCTCTTTTGGAGTTGACGGGAGCGGTGCGGCTCGTCCTGCCGCTCTCGGCGGACAGTGCGCTGAAAACGCGTGCGCTCGAGGGGCTTCCCCTCGGCAGTCTCGTCTTCGGCGGGAGTCCTCCGACGGACGAAGAGAGCACGGCACTCGCGGCCAAAAAAGCGATCACGTGGATCGACCTCGCCGAAGACGACGACTACTGTCGGGCAAACGCCGTGCCGACCGCCGAAGGGGCCCTGCACAAGTTCTTGGAATGCACGCCAACCTGCGCCGCGGAATCCACCGCGGTCATTTTCGGCAGCGGGCGCGTCGCCGAGGCGACGATCGACCTCTTTTCCCGCGTCGGGATCGACCAACTCGTCTGTGCCAGAAACGAGAAAGCGCGCCGCGCCCTGCGCCGCGCGGGACACCGCACCTGTCCGCTTCCCGTTCCGGAGAAAAAGCGCGCGCGCCTCTCTTCTGCCTCCGCCCTCATCAACACCGTCCCGAAAGCGGGCATCGTCGACGCCGAGGTGATCGCCTCCCTGCCGCGCGGCACGCCGATCTTGGAACTTGCTTCCGGCAAGGAAAACATCGACCTCTCCGCGGCCGAGGCGCGGGGCTGTCCCGTCTTTTTCCTGCCGGCTCTCCCCGGAAAGATCGCGCCGAAAAGCGCGGCAGACGCCCTTTTTTCCGCCATTACGAAACCAAAGGATGTGCGAACTTGAAACCTGTCATCGGACTTGCCCTCACGGGCAGTTTTTGCACCATCGGCGAGGTGCTTTCCGTCGCCGAAACACTCACCGACACCTATTCGGTCGTCCCCATCGTCTCCTACCACGTCGCCGAACTTGAGACCCGATTCTTTCCGAAAGGCGAGATCCTGCGCCGACTCAGGGAGATCACCGGAAACGAGGTGATCCGAACCTTGCCGCAGGCAGAGCCGATCGGCCCCAAAAAGCTTCTCGACCTTCTCGTCATTGCCCCCGCGACGGGCAACACTCTCTCCAAGATCGCGCTGGGCATCACGGACACGCCCGTCACCCTTGCCGCAAAGGCACACCTACGCAACCGCCGTCCGCTTCTGCTCGCACCTGCCACAAACGACGCGCTTGCCGCGAGTGCGAAGAGCATCGGGCTGTTGTTGAACGCCAAACACCTCTTTTTCGTGCCCTTCTCGCAGGACGACCCGACGGGAAAAGAGACCTCCCTCGTCGCCGACTTCTCCCTTCTCCCGAAAGCGATCGAAGCCGCACTGGAAAACCGACAGCTTCAGCCGATGCTGACAGAAAAAAACAGCCTTTGAAAAAGGCTGTTTTTTCTTTCTTCGGTTTTTATTCGTATTCGTTGTCCTTGACTTCGTCGATGTGGATCGTCATCATGGAAAAACTCTCGTTTCCGTCGACGTTCTTGTACTCCAGACCCATGAGCGCGGCAGCATCTTTGATCTGCTCCTGCTGGTTCTTCGGATACTTCGACAGATCGATGGAAACTTTGAAGTCGTCCTGCAGAACTTCGCCTTCCTTGATGCCGTAAGCGGCAAGGATGTCGGCGATCTCTTTGTCGGAAAGCTCGGGGATCGGCACGACGGGAGTGGGCTTTTCGTCCTTGTTGTCTTCCTTGTCCTCGTTCTTGCCCTCGTCCTGATCTTCTTCGGGCTTGAGTCCTTCTTCTTCGAGTTTGTCCTTGATCTGCTCCTTCTGAGCGTCGTCATAGTCGTTGAGGTCGATTTCACCCTTTTCGATCGCGTCGTTTACGATCTCATCGAGCTTTTCATCGCTGATCGGATCCTTCGGAGCGAGAACGCCCTCATCGTTGATGATGAAGCCTCCCTTGTCCAGTTCGTCTTCGATCTGTCCCTTTTCTTCATCGGTATAATCATCGAGGTCGACCTTGTCGCCGAGGATCATATCGTCGAGGATCTCTTCGAGCTCCTCTTCGGTCAGGACGTCTGCGTCAGGTCCTTTTTCGGTACAGGCCGCAAGGGACAGCACCAGAAACAGCGCCAAAACAATCAGTGCAAAACGTTTCATGCTCTTTTCCTCCTGTTAAAAGGATTCCCTCTCAAAGCCTGATGATGCATAAGAGAGGGAGTGTTCCTATTCATTTGTTAGGCGGACTTCTCTTCGTCTTTGTCGTTTTCGACGGTGGTGGAAGCAGAAGTACCCTCGGTCTTCTCGTCGGCCTTCGGCTCGGCAGTCTGCGCCTGAATGACGTAGACCGCGATGACCAAGATCGCAAAAAGAACCGCAACGATCGCCGTGAGCTTCGACAGGATGGCGTCCGCGGTGCGACCCTTGGTCTTACCGTAGAACGAATCACTGGAAGCGCCCGTGATCGTACCGGACAGCTTGTTGGACTTACCGCTCTGCATCAGAACGGCGACGACCAAGAACACTGCCAAGACGATCAGTGCGATACACAGAATCAGTTCGAGTGTTTCCATATTACTCTCCTATCAGTCGGTGACGTACGGAAGCAGAGCGATCTGACGGGCACGCTTGATGGCGGTGGTCAGCTGACGCTGATGCTTCGCACAGGTGCCGGTGATGCGGCGGGGCAGGATCTTCGCGCGCTCGCTGGTGTACTTGCGAAGGCGAATGCTGTCCTTATAATCGATGTGTTCGATCTTTTCCGCGCAGAAAGAGCAAACTTTCTTTCTCTTGCCGTGCGGCTTGTAAGGCTTCTTGACCTCTCTCTCGTTATCCATGAGATATTACCTCCTTTTTCAGAACGGCAAATCCTCGTCGGCGCTCATTTCAGAGAACTCGACTTCCTTGGGACTTGCACTGTAAGCGTTTGCGGCAGCGCCTGCGGGGCCGGGAGTGTATCCGTCGGAAGTCTTCTTCTCGACGAAGCTCACCTCATCCGCCACGACCTCGGTCGCGTAGCGCTTGTTGCCGTTTTGGTCGGTCCAGGATCTGGACTGCAGGGAACCGCACACAAGGATGCTCTTCCCCTTCGAGAAATAACGGGTGACAAATTCCGCGGTCTGTCTCCAGCAGACGATGTCGATGAAGTCTGCCTTCTGTTCATCCGTGGCCTTGGCAAAACGACGCCCAACGGCAATGCGGAAGGACGTGACTGCGATCCCGCTCTGCGTCTGCTTGAGTTCGGGGTCGGCAACCAGATTTCCGATCAGAATGACTTTGTTGAACGATGCCATGTCTTCCTCCTAATTATTCCTCTTCCCGCACGGTCATAAAGCGCAGGATGTTTTCATCGATCTTGAACTTGCGCTCAAGCTCCGCAACGAAATCAGCGGGAGCAGAGTAGTTCACGAGGGTGTAGTAGCCCTCTTCGAGATCGTTGATCGGATACGCCAGACGGCGTTTGCCCCAATCGGTGACCTCGGCGATCTGTCCGTTTTCAGCGATCTGGTTCTGGAACTTTTCGGAGAGAGCCTTGGCAGCCTCTTCGTCGAGTTCGGGAGTGACGATGAACACGGTTTCATACTTGTTCTGAGCCATGATTTGCACCTCCTTTTGGTCGTACGGCCTTCCCGCCCCTTGCGGGAAAGCAAGAAAGTATCTCGCGACTTTCGCCGCGATACTCGGCAATTATACTATAAGAAAACGGGAAAGTCAAGTCTTTTCTTTTTTGTCCGGGAAAAGGCGCGAGCAAACGATGTTTCTTACTTCTTCAGATTCTTTTCGATTGCCTTGAGCGTCTCGAGGATCTCGGTCTGGGTCTTGTCGCGGGCGTCGATGACGGCCTGCGCAGCCTCGGCGGCTTCTTTTTCCTTCGCAGCAGCTTCTGCGGCGGCGGCCTTTTCCGCCTCGATCGCCTTCTTGCGGAAGCCGTTGATGACGCGCACCATCACGAACACGCAGAACGCGATGATGAGGAAGTCGACGATGTTCTGGATGAAGTTGCCGTAGGTCAAGGCAACCTCGGGCGTCAGGACGTTGCCCGCCTCGTCGGTGACGGCCGCTTCCATCACGACCTTCAGATCGGTGAACTTGATCTTGCCGAAGATCATCCCGATCGCCGGCATGATGATGTCGTTGACGAGACTGGTGACGATCTTACCGAACGCACCGCCGATGATGACACCGACTGCCATATCCACGACGTTGCCGCGGGAAATGAAGGCCTTGAAATCCTTGATGAAGCCTCCCGTTGCATCTTTGAGTTGTTGTGTTTTCTTTGCCATCTTACTGTCTCCTTTACTTCAGTTTATCTTTTTTGACCGCCGCCCAAAAGGCTTTGGCCGCCTGTTCGGTCTTGTTTTCACCGAAAGTATAATACTTGCGTTCCTTCAAATCATCGGGCAGGTACTGCTGGTCGACCCAGTGCTCGGGGTAGTCGTGCGGATAGCGGTAACGCCCCTTCGTCTCCCCGACGCCAAAGGTGTGATTCTCTCTCAAATACGAGGGCATCTCCCTTCCCTTGCTCGCACGCACGTCGGATAGCGCCGCGTCGATCGCCGCTTCGGCGGAATTGGACTTCGGCGCGGTCGCCAAGAGAAGCGCCGCCTCGGAGAGCGGAATACGCGCCTCGGGAAGTCCGAGCTGCAGGGCGCTGTCAACGCAGGCCTTCACGATCGCCGCCGCCTGCGGGAAGGCAAGCCCGACGTCCTCGCTTGCGATGACGAGCAGACGTCTGCACGGCGAGAGGAGATCGCCCGATTCGAGAAGCTTTGCGAGGTAAAACACCGCGGCGTCGGGGTCGCTTCCGCGAATCGACTTCTGCAGGGCACTCATCAGCTCGTATCGGTCGTCACCCTCGCGGTCAAAGGCAAGGTAACTCTTCGGACAGACGCGGCGCGCGATCGCCTCGGTAATTTCCCCATCCCCTGCGGCAAAGTAACAGAGCTCCAGCGCGCCGAGCGCGGCACGCACGTCGCCGCCGCTTGTACGGGCGATGACCTCCGCCGCCTCGTCGGAGAGGACCTTTTCCGCCCCCTCTTCGCCGTTTAAATGCGCCATCGCGCGCATCAACACAGGTCGGACGTCCTCGGGCGAGAGCGGCTTGAATTCAAACACCGCACTGCGCGAAAGAAGTGCTTTGTAAATATAAAAATACGGATTCTCCGTCGTGGATGCGATCAGCGTGACACGGCCGTCTTCGATGTATTCCAGAAGCGTTTGTTGCTGTTTTCGGTTCAAATACTGGATCTCGTCGAGGTACAGCAGTACGCCACCGTCCGCGGCGAAGCCGTCGCTCTCGCGCAGCACCTCGCGGATATCCGCAGAGCCTGCGGTGGTGGCGTTGAGTCGGAAAAAGCGCATCCCACTCTGCTTTGCAAGCACCGTCGCGGTCGTCGTTTTTCCCGTCCCCGAGGGGCCGTAAAAGATCATGTTCGTCATTCGTCCGGCGTCGATGAGCGCGCGAAGCGGCGCACCCTCCTCGAAGAGATGCCGCTGACCGGCGATCTCGGAAAGGCAGGTGGGACGAAGTCGGACGGCAAGCGGTTCTTTCATACGGTCGTCCCCAATAACTCTTCGGCGTTTCGGTACAGGATCCGTTCTTTCTCCTCTTCCTTCAGATCCAGCGAGAGGACAAAGTCTCGTTCCAGGCGCGTCGTGTGCCAGGGAAAATCGCTTCCGAAGAGCACGCGGTGTGCGCCGTGGCGTTTGGTGATTCGTTCTGCCTGTTCCGGCGAGATCAGCCCGGCGGAATAGGCGGTATCGAGATACAGGTTGTCGTATTTTCCGGCAAGCGTCTGTTCCACCTCGTCGTAGCGGTGCATTCCGCCGAAATGTGCAAGCACAAGCTTTAAACGGGGGAAGTTTTTCAGCACGGCCGCCGCCATCTCGGGGGTGGCGTGCACGTGCTCGGGCGAGAGCGGATCCCACCCTGCGTGGGTGACGACGACGAGTCCGAGGCGCTGAGCCTCGTGGAAGATCGGCTCGTAGGAGGGGTGGATGAGCTCGGTGTGCTGGTAATCGGGGTGGATCTTAATCCCTTTGAGTCCGCGCGCATGAGCGCGGCGCACCTCGCCCTCGGCGTCGGGCGTTTTCGGGTGCACGCTGCCGAAATAGACGGTGTTTCCCTCTCCCGAAAGAACGGCGTCGAGCGTTTGCGCCGTGTCGTTGATCGTCGGCTCCTGGCCGGGCTTGGTTGCGACGTTGAGCACCACGGCAAGAGTTGCTCCTGCCGCCTCCGCTTCCTCGATCACCCCCACGCGCGTTCCGTCGCCCGTCGGGACAATGCCCGACACGCGAGACAGCGTCTCCAGCGTGCGCGCGGCGATCGCCGCGGGAAACGCGTGGGTGTGAAAGTCGATGAGTTTCAACGGTGTGACACCTCTTTTTTGAAAAAATTACGCCTCGTTGTAAAGCGGATACTTCGCGCAGAGAGCGTCCACACGGGCGCGCAGCGCGTCCACGTTGTCGGCAAAATTCTCCTCGGCGGCGGCGGAAATGAGAGACGCGATCTCTCGCATATCTTCCTTCACAAAGCCGCGGGAGGTGATCGCCGCAGTGCCCAGACGGATGCCGCTGGTGATAAACGGACCTTCGGGATCGGCGGGGATGGCGTTCTTGTTGGCGGTGATGTAGATCTCGTCGAGACGGTGCTCCAGTTCCTTGCCCGTGATCTTCTTGGAGCGAAGGTCAAGCAGGATGAGGTGGTTGTCGGTGCCGCCGGAAACGAGGTCAAAGCCCTCGGCGATCAGTCCTTCCGCCAGTGCGGCACAGTTTTCCTTCACGCTCTTCTGGTAAGCCTTGAACTCGGGCTTGAGCGCCTCACCGAAGCAGACCGCCTTCGCCGCGATGATGTGCATCAAAGGACCGCCCTGCATACCCGGGAAGACCGCCTTGTTGATCTTCTTTGCGATCTCTTCGTCGTTGGTCAGCACCATACCGCCGCGCGGGCCGCGCAGGGTCTTATGCGTGGTGGTGGTGACGACGTCGGCGTAGGGCACGGGGCTCATGTGCTCACCCGCGGCAACCAGACCGGCGATGTGTGCCATATCCACCCAAAGGTAGGCACCGACGCTCTTGGCGATCTCGGAGAAGCGGGCAAAGTCGATCTCTCTGGGGTAGGCGGAGGCACCCGCGATGATCATCTTCGGGCGGTGCTCCTCGGCAAGCTTCTGCACGAGATCGTAGTCGATGCGATGGGTCACGGGGTCGACGCCGTAGGAGACCATCTTGTAATTCTTACCGGAGAAATTCACGGGGCTGCCGTGGGTCAGGTGACCGCCCTCGGCAAGGGACATACCGAGCACGGTGTCGCCGTTTTCCACGAGCGCAAAATAGACGGCCATATTCGCCTGGGCACCGGAGTGCGGCTGAACGTTGGCATATTTCGCACCGAAGAGGCGGCAGGCACGAGAGATGGCGAGATTCTCCGCCACGTCGACCTTCTCACAGCCGCCGTAGTAACGACGGGAGGGATAGCCCTCGGCGTACTTGTTCGTCAGGACGCTGCCCGCGGCAGAGAGCACTGCCTCGCTGACGATGTTCTCGCTGGCGATGAGCTCAATGTTGCGCTTCTGGCGGTCGAGCTCCGCTTGGATGGCGTCGGCGGCCTCGGGATCGACGGCGCGGATGAGTCCAATGTTTTTGGAAATGAGCATAGGTGTTTCTCCGTTTCTTTTTTATCTGGTGTTTTATTTGTGTTTTATTCTATCGCGCAAGGCGAAAAATAGCAAGAAAAAGTTGGTTTATCCGAGTTTCTCCGTATAAAAGCGGTGAAAACGGCAAAACGCCGGCGAAAAATCGCTGATGCGGTCGAGCAGCTTCCCGAACAGCGTGATCATCGGTGCGTTGATCACGGTGAGCACGAGCGTTGCCGGACCGATGACGGTGAAGTCAAAGCGCCCGAAGAGGACGAACATCAATGCGATCGCAATCAAAAGCGAGGCGATGTCGTACGACCATTTGACACGCGAAAGCGGCAAGGAATAACAGTCTGTGATCTCCTGCACACAGAGTTCGTACGCCTGCTGCGGAAGATACGTGCGAAGCAGCATCGCAATCGCAAGAGAGACGATGACCGCGCCGAGCGTTGCCATCAAAAGGCGAAGGGCGACCCCCTCGGGAACATTTGTTCCGACGATGCCGCGCCAGAAATCGACGAGCGCACCGTAGAAGAGTACACCGAAGACGCATCCGAGGTATTTGAGTCGGAAACGGCGACAGATCACGGCACTCAGAAGAATGATCGCCCCCTGCAGAACGTACTCCGCGATCCCAAAGGAAAACCAAGGGAACGTCTCGACGAAAAAGCGGTGAAGAACGTAGGCCGGCGCGACGACCATGGAGACGCCGAAGCCGCTTTTGGCCGAGAGGGCAACGCCGAGTGCGCAGAGCACCATTCCGAGGACGTAAAAAAACTCGTTTGTCTTTGTCAGGTTGCGTTTCATAAAAACAGACGTGCAAAGGCGCGGTTTTTGCGCCTTTGCACCGTATTCTCCTTTGCGGTCAGCGTTCTTCGCGGAAATACGGAAGACCGAGTGCCTGCGGCGGCTGATGTTCGCGCTTCTTTCTCATCGAGGTGATGATGAGCACGACGAGGGTGACGACGTAAGGCAAGAGTTTGAAGAGTTCCTGCGTCGCCGTGCCGAGGCCCTGGATGTAGTTGTTCGCATTGCAGAGCGCACCGAACAGGAAGGATCCGAGGATCGCCATATTCGGCTTCCAAAGCGAGAAGATGACGAGCGCGATGGCAAGCCAGCCGCGGTCGCCGAAGGCGTTGTTCGACCAGACGCCGTTGGCGTACGCCATGACGTACTGCAGACCGCCCAGACCCGCGATGGCACTGCCGATCATCGTGGCGACGTACTTGTAACGGGTGACGTTGATGCCGGCCGCGTCCGCGGTGGCGGGGTTCTCGCCGACGGCACGAAGAGAGAGTCCGACGCGCGTGCGCTTGAGCACAAACGCGGCGATCACGGCGATGATGATCGACGCGTAGGTGAGGAAATCGTGAGAGAGGAAGATCTCACCGAACCAGCCGAGGTCGTCGGCAAAGGGCAAGCTCGTGCGGAAGAAGCTGCTCGTCTTGGTCAGGATGATGGAGGGCATATCGCTGTCGACCAGCTTGATGAGCGAGCCGCCGAAGAAGTTGCCGATGCCGATGCCGAAGGTGGTCAGGGCAAGACCGGAAACGTTCTGGTTGACGCGCAGGGTGACGGTCAAAAAGCTGTAAATGAGACCCATCAAGACCGAGCCCGCGATCGAGGCGAGAAGCGGAATGAGCACCGCAAGAAGCGGACTCATCATCGCAAGGTCATTGCCGCAGGCGTTCTCGTAGAGGAAGGCACCGATGACGCCGGAAATGCCGCCGACGTACATGATACCGGGGATACCGAGGTTCAAATGGCCGCTCTTTTCGGTGATGATCTCACCCGTGGAGCCGAAGAGCAGCGGAACGCCGATCGGGATGGAGCTGGCAATGAAGGCTAAAAAGGTGTTCATTGTTTCTCCTCCTTTTTCGAAGTGCGGAATTTGACGCTGTAACGGATAAAGAACTCACTTCCGACCAGAAGCAGAATGACGATGCCCGCGACGATGTCGGCAAAGGAGCTGTTCATAAAGCAGGAGTCCGCGACCTTCGCCGCACCGACCTGCAGGAAGATGACGAGCGCGCTCATGCCGGCCATGATGTAGGGGTTGAACTGACCGAGCCAGGAGATCATAATGGCGGTAAAGCCCTGTCCGCCCATGGAGTTGGTGTTGACGGAATGGTCGGTGCCGGCAACCATCAACACGCCGGCAAGACCGCAGACGGCACCGGAGATCGCCATCGTGCGAAGGATGACCTTCTTGACGTTGATACCAATGTAACGGGCGGTGTTCTGACTCTCACCGACAACCGCGATCTCGTAGCCCTGCTTGCTGTGGCGCAGGTAGATCGACATGACGATCATCACCGCGACCACGACGAGGATGTTGAGAAAGTAGTCGCTCGGGGGGATCTTCGGCAGATTTCCGTACGACACGGGCTGGATGATGCCGCTTCCCTGTCCGACGAGGTAGACGTAATACGCCACGATCTGGGTGGCAACGTAGTTCATCATCAGGGTAAAGAGCGTCTCGTTGGTGTTGAAATGCGCCTTGAAGAGCGCGGGGATGATGCCCCAGAGAGCACCGGCGAGGATGCCGCAGACCACGACAAGGATCACGAGGAACCAGTCTGCCACTTTTCCGCCGAGGGAGATCATCAGGAACATGGACACGAGTCCGCTGATGAGCGCCTGACCCTCCGCGCCGCAGTTCCAGAACTTCATCTTAAACGCAGGCGTGACGGCAAGCGAGAGACAGAGAAGAATGGCGGTCTTCTGCAAAAAGACCCAGAACTGGGACAGGCGGCCGGCAAAGAGCATTCCGAACACGCCCTTGAACATGATCTCGTAGATCTCGAAGAAGCCCTTGCCCGTCAAAAGAACGGAAAGGATGCCGCTGATGAGAAACCCGAGCAGGATCGCCGCGCCGCGCACCAGCCACGCCTTCCCCGTGGAAAGTTCGGTGCGTTTGACGACGTGAAAGAGGGGTTCGCGGTGTTGTTTCGTGTTTGCGTTAGACATCTGCTTTGCCCTCCTGTTCTTCGGAGATGAGCGAGTCGGTCTTCGTCATCAGAAGTCCGATCTCTTCTTTCGTCGCGCTTCTCGCGTCGACCAGACCCGTGACGCGTCCGCCGCCGATGACGAGGATGCGGTCACACAGTGCGAGAAGGACGTCGAGGTCTTCACCGACGAAGATGACGGCAACGCCGCGTTCCTTCTGCTCGTTCAACAGGTTGTAGATGAGGTACGAGGAGTTGATGTCGAGACCGCGCACGGGATACGCCGCCATCAGCACCGTCGGTGCGGCGGCGATCTCACGGCCGACGAGCACCTTCTGCACGTTGCCGCCGGAAAGACGGCGGACGGGCGTCTCGGCCGAGGGGGTGACGACCTCCAGATCCTCGATGATGTGTTCGGCGAGATCGCGCGGAGCCTTGCGCTCGACGAAGGCGCCCTTGCCCTTCGAATAGCTGCGGAGCATCATATTGTCGACGATGTCCATGTTGCCGACGAGGCCCATTCCGAGTCGGTCTTCGGGCACGAAAGCCAAAGACACGCCGACCTGCTTGATCTGGAGCGGTGTTTTGCCCACCAGTTCCACGCCGGGAGCATCGGGAGCGCTTTCCAAAGGATGATAGGAAATGGATGCGCCGGGAGAGAGGGGCTGCAAACCCGCGACGGATTCCAGCAGTTCCTTCTGACCCGAACCGGCAATGCCGGCAATGCCCAGAATCTCACCACCCATAGCTGTGAAGCAGAC
>JAFQUW010000006.1 GCA_017408325.1 Clostridia bacterium
CGGTTGTTTTCCCTGATTCTGGCTCTCTGCATTGCCTTCGGCACGCTTGTCGCCTGCACCGAGGCACCCTCCGAAAAGACAGAACTCGTCCTCGCAAAGGACGGCGTGTCCGACTACCAAATCGTCCTTCCCGAAAATGCGAACGCTGCCTGGAAGGAGGTCGCTGAGATCCTGCGGGACTATTTTCAAAAAATAACCGGGGTCAATCTCCCCGTCGTCCTTGCCAATGAACCTGCGAGCGAGTACGAAATCGTCCTCGGAAAAACCGACCGCTTTGAAGGCGAAGAGCCCATCGCTCGCTCCGCCCTCGGCAAAGAGGGCTTCTGTATCCGAAACGTGGGAGATCGCATCTTCATTGCCGGCGCCCTGCGCGGTACGCTCTACGGCATCTACGAATTCATCGAAGAATTCCTCGGACACAAGTTCTACTCCACAAACAACTCCATCATCAAGAAAAAAGACGAGGTCGTCATCTCCCCGTTTGAGGAAAACGTCCAATTGCCCGGTTTCGAATGGCGTCGCCACAGCCACGACTACGGAAACGGAATGACGATGCGCACCAACTCTTCCTGGAGCGGTCCCGATGACTACATCGGCGGCGAGTGGTCCTACGCGAAAAAACAGGTCTGTCACACCTTCGGCCCGCTCCTCGGTTGGAACAAAACTCAGTCGTACCACACGCAGCCCTGCCTGACCGACGAGGAAGTTTATGAAAAGATGCTCGCCGGCGCGCGCAAGTGGATGGAAGAGGATCCGTTCGCCGAGATCATCTCGATCACGCAAAACGACGGCGCGATCCAGGACACCGGAGAATGTACCTGTGACAACTGCGTCGCCTCCAACGAGAAATACGGCTCTTCCGGCACGCTTCTCAACTTTGTCAACCGCATTGCCGCCGAGCTGAAAAAGGACTACCCCAACCTGATGATCGAAACGCTCGCCTACATCCACACCGAAGAGGTTCCCAAGGGCGGCGTCGTTCCCGCCGACAACGTCATCATTCGCTTCGCTACCATGGGCGGCTGTCACATGCACTCCCTGACCGGAGAAGCGGAAAATCCCGAGGCCCTTTATCCCGCCGGCACCAATCGCCATTACAAAAACCTGAGTGAATGGGCCAAGGTCGCAGACAAGCTCTACGTCTGGGATTACGACATTGATTTCGGCAGCGTGTTCACCTTTATCCCGAACTTCCGCCGTCTCTACGACAACGTCCACTTCTTCCACGAGATCGGCGTAGACGGCCTCTTCGTCCAAGGCATGGGAGAAAGCGGAGAATTCGACCATCTGCGCTCCTATCTTTCCGCCAAGCTCCTCTGGAACCCCGCGATGAGCTACGAGGAATTTGAAGCCGAAATGCTGGAATTCATGCAGTACTACTACGGCGACGGATACGAAGACGTTCTGTTCGTCATCGACTACGTCACCGAGCTCATCGGCGACACGCATCCCTCGATGTACCACGATATGATCCGCTTTTATCCGCACACCAAACTGGAGGACGGGACCACCGACAAAAGCAACGTGGAGACGATCCTGAGCCGTTTTGAAAGCGCGATGGAAAAGGCAAAGGACGAAGCGGAGAAAAACCGCGTCGAACGAAGCAGCGTCCCCTTCCACTACTACCGGTCGACGCTCGTGGCCATGGACGTCACAAACGGAAAAGCAGAGCTTTCCGATCTGGTCGCGATCAACGAGCACATCTATGCGATCATGCAACGCGAGTCGCTCACCGCCCTCCGAGAAGGCCTTGGTGTCCCGGAAATCCCCAATCTGAAAAACACCCTTCTTTACTGGAGACAAGGAGGAGAGTGCATCTTCAATCCCACCACCGAACAGGCTTTCCTCAACTCCCAAAAAGAAAGCGAAAACTAAATTTGAAAACCAATACAGTTTGTTTTAAAAGGTAATGATTATGTTCAAGCGAATTCTCTTACTCACACTGACCCTTTTGATGCTTCTGCCGATCCTGGTCGGCTGCGTCAGTGAGCCGGATCCGAACGAAGGAAAACTCGTCCTCGCCGACGACGGTGTCTCCGAATACCGCATCGTCCTGCCGAAAAAGGCGACCGAGGTCCAGCTCGCCGCCGCAAGCGAGCTGCAGCGCTACTTCTACAGCGTCACCGGCGCAAAGCTCGCCATCGAAAGCGACAAGACCGAGCCGCACACCCACGAGATCCTCATCGGCGACACGAACCGCCCCGAGGGCGAAAAAGAGATCGCACGTGACTTCCTCGGCGAGGAAGGCTTCATCATCCGCAACGTCGGCAACAATCTCTACATCACGGGCAAGGAAGACCGCGGCACGCTCTACGGCGTCTACGCCTTCATCGAAGAATATCTCGGGGTCCGTTACTGGGGCGAAAACGAGGAAAGCATCCCTCGCGTCAACACCCTTGTAATCGAGCCGTTTGAGCGCGACAACCGCCAGACGCCCGGCTTCGAATTCCGTCTGCAGTCGCACCAGACTGCCGCCAGCTACAACGAAAAAATGCACTTAAACGCCGCCTGGTCCGGAGACACCCAGCCCATTGCCGGCGGAATCGAGTACACCGGTCCTTGGTACGTTCACACCTTCGGGACGCTCCTCGGTTGGAACAGCAGTCACAGCTACTGCCGCCAGCCCTGCCTCAGCAAAAAAGAGGTCTTTGATAAGATGTTCGCCGCCGCCTGCACCTACATCGAGGCGAACCCCGATGCAAAAGTCATCTCCATCTCCCAGAACGACTCGACGCTTGCCAAATCCGGTGAGTGCGAGTGCGATGCCTGCAAAGCAAACGTCAAAAAATACGGTTCGTCCGGGGCGGTGCTCAACTTCGTCAACCGTATGGCAATGACCCTGAAGTCCAAATACCCGGATATCTACGTTGAGACCCTCGCCTATTACTACACGCAGGAGCCACCCAAGGGCGGCGTGACGGCGGCGGAAAACGTCATCGTCCGTTTCTGCAACGCGGGCGGATGCATGATGCACGCACTCAACGAGGAAGATCCCAAGAGCGAACTGTTCTATCCGATGAACAACAACGCCGCCTTCAAAAATCTGCAAGGTTGGTCGGAGGCCGCCGAGAATCTGTACATCTGGGACTACAACATCGACTTCGGCTCTTCCCTCTCCTTCATTCCGAACTTTAAGCGTCTCTACGACAACATCACCACCTATTACGAATACGGCGTGGACGGCATCTATATGCAGGGCATGCGCGACGGCGGCGAGTTCGACCGTCTGCGCGGATACCTGACCTCGAAGCTTCTGTGGAATCCGAAGATGAGCTACGAGGAATATCAGGCGCACATGACCGACTTCTTGAACGGCTATTACGGCAACGCCGGCAAAGACGTCGCCGACTACATCGACTACGTCACCGAACTGTGTCAGGACACGCATCCCGCAATGTACCACGACATCAGCCGTTTCTACCCCATGGAAATGACCGAGGAAGGCAAGGCGGATCTCACCGTCCTAAACGACCTCAAGAAGTTCTACAACGACGCCATCAAACACGCCGACAGCTACATTGAAGAGCGCCGCGTGAAGAAAGCGATGATGACCGTTCCCTATTACGAAAC
>JAFQUW010000048.1 GCA_017408325.1 Clostridia bacterium
CGCGATGCCTAGACTTTTTAAAAGGACGGTGAAATAGGACGAAAACCCGTCGCCGGACGAAACCTCCTTCATCCAGATCAGCACGTCCGCGATCTCCTCCATCGACAGACAGACAAAAAACACGGCCGCCGATGCGGAGAAGAGCATACTGTAACGGACGCGAAGTTCCTTTAAGATCAAAAGGAGCACCAAGGTCAAAAACAGCGCACCGACGAAACGAAGCGTATTCACTCAAAACCCGAAAATCGTGCGGATCGACGAGATCAGCGAGGAGGCTTCCGAGATCAAAAGCAAAGCGACCGCGATGATCCCCGCGACGCTTGCCGCCATCGCCTGTTCTTCCCTCCCTGCACGTGAGAGGATCACACAGGTGACAGCCGACAAGACACCCACGCCCGCGACCTTTAAGAGAAAACCGATTTCCATATGCCTCCGTTACCAGACGAACAGCAAAACAGCAAGACCCGTGACGATTCCGAACGCACGGTAGAGTCGCACGCGGTTTTGCTGTTCCTTTTTTTGCGTTTCATAACTCTCGCTCAAAAGCGAACGCACGCGATCGACCCGTTCCACTTCCTCCGCGGCATCGAATTCCCCCAGTGTTTTTGCATACTCCGTTAACAATCGAAGATCATCGGCGGAAAGCGACAGCAATTCCCTTTGTTGTGTCAGGACACGGTAGAGCGCGTTGTCGCAGGATGGAACCGCCGTTTTGAGTGCGGAAAGAAACCCGCTCTTTTCCAGACTCGGACACTCGAAGTGCAAAAAGAGATCGGCACGACGTGTCAAAAATGCCGAGATCTCATAGCGGATGTGGGAAAGCATCTCTAAAATACCGCCGAGGTCGCGCGTCGTGCGACGCTGTTCCTGCGCCAGATGAAAGCCGCAGTACATCGGAAGTGCAGCAAGCAAGAACGCACCGAGCGCACGCATCAGGAAACTCGCTCGATCTGCGTCTTTGTGCCGCGACGCACGTCGTCCCAGCCTACCCGACAAGTCAGGTCAAACAGACCCGCCTGCAGCAGATCACGAACCTGCGGTTTCGCATACAGATCCTCCACAGAAGAAGCATGTACGCTTGCAACAAGATACACACCGCTTCGCTGTGCATCAAGAAGCGGTCTCACTTCATCCTCCTCGCCGAGTTCATCGCAGACGATCACCTGCGGCGAAAACAGACGCGTCGCCGTCTCGATCCCCTCGGCTTTGGCGTACCCCGTCAAGACGTCGAGAAGCCCCGCATCCTTTGCAAAAGAACTCTGTGACGCAAACAGTTCCCCCCGCTCGTCAATGACCGAGACGCGCATCATCGCGCCTCCTTCCCCACGGGACTGCGCAAGTGCAAGTGCGCGAAGCAGCGTCGTTTTCCCCTCCCCGGGCGGTGAGTAGACCAAGGTGGAATACAGCCCGTGCTCCCGATAAAAAGCGACAAGGTCGGCGGCGGCAGAGGCGACATTGTGCGGGATGCGCAAATTGATCCCCGTAAAATCCGAAAGCGACGCACGCACGCGACCTTCCGAATCCTTGGGAGCACGTGAGCAAAGTCCTGCACGAAGACCGAAGGGCGTCACAACGTAGCCGCGCCGAAGCGTATCCACGTGGCGATAAACGCTTCCGTCACAAAGGCGCGAAACCACATGGCGCAGTTCATCGGCCCGACAGATCAAGGCTCTGGAGAGCGTGCAGACGCGCCCCGACTCATCCAAAAGAAGATTGTTTGCGCGCACCGTCACCGAGAGAGGCAGATCGAGTCTCAAGCGGATCTCATGGATGTTCCGATGGCGTGCACAGATCGAAAGCGGCGTTGCCAGCCTCTCCGGCAAAAGAGAAAGGGCCTCCTGCATTGCGTCCATCAAAACAGCCCCCTTTTCTCGTTTCTTCTGTTTGAAAGGTATGAGATCCGCGTGTGAAATATGTGGCAAACCCTGTCGATGGGCAAACAAAAAAGCAGTCCGATCTCGGACTGCTATTTTCGTTTTTCCTTTAATCGAGCACTCGCACGCTCTTCATACGCGGGACACCGCCGATGCCGCGCAGATCGGCCGCCACGATGCCGTCGACGACATCCATCCCCTCGGTGACGCGACCAAAGGCGGCATACTGACCGTCGAGATAGTAGGCAGGGGCAAGCATGATAAAAAACTGGCTGGAAGCGGAATCATACGGCATTGCACGCGCCATCGAAAGCACGCCGCGGTCGTGCTTCAAATCGTTTTTGAATCCGTTTGCGGCAAACTCGCCTTTGATGTTCTTTCCGCTGCCTCCCGTTCCGTTGCCGACGGGATCACCGCCCTGAATGACGAAGCCTTCCACGATGCGGTGGAAGGTCAAGCCGTCATAGAAGCCGCTCTTGGCAAGCGAGACGAAATTCTCGACGGTGATGGGAGCCACGTCGGGGTAGAGTTCCGCCGCGATCACGCCGCCGGATTCCATCTCGATCTCAATTTTGATCGGTTGATTGTTGAGTGTCATAAAAATCTCCTTTGCATTCAGCAAATTTATTTTCGGTAATAGGAAAAATGGACGACGAGTGTTCTCTCGCGGCCGCACAAGGTATCAACGCCCGTAAAGATCGCTCCGTTTCCGGAGAGGAGGTCGGAAGCGGAAAGTTCTTCCGCCGGACAGCGAAACACGATCTCCTGCGCACACAAAACGATCACTTCCCCCTCGCGCACACTCACGCTCCCACCTTTGCCGAGAACGATCTCGCCCGAATCCGTCCGTTCGGTGACGTACTGCAAAAGCAGACCGTCAAAGGTCTTCGCCTTCGCGAGTCGGAAGGCGCGGCTGTTTTCCTTTTTCGGCAGTTTTTTCGAAAAGAGACTCATAAAATGCCCTCCTCGGGGCAAAGTATCAAACAAAGAGAGGTGTTTTTTATGAAAAAGAGAAAAACGGACAAGCAGAAAAAAGAAGAAAAGGAACTGCAGGCAAGAGTCGAACTGTCATCCGAGCAGGCTTTGAAAGACGCACCGAAAGTGCAAAATTTCTACCCGCCGCACAACCCGCAAAACGTGCGGTGATCGACCCGTTACGCCCCCGCTTCGTTTTCGAAAGACTCTTCGTTTCACTCGTGTGGTTCTCCTGCGCCGCGGGCATAGAGTACGGCACAGACAAAAAGCAGAACAACGGCAAGCACAAACAACACCAAAGACGAAACACGAATTGGGGTTGCAAAGCGCAGGAAACCTCCGCGGATCACGTTCAACAACACGCCCTCGGAAAGTGCGAGAGCCGTCACATCAAATTTCAAAAGCAGGAAAAACGCCGGTACAAAATACAG
>JAFQUW010000049.1 GCA_017408325.1 Clostridia bacterium
AACTTGAGTGCCGCGCCGGCACCTTCGGAAACCTCGGCAACCTCGAGGACGAAGAGGCCCTCAACAAGATCCAGGCGCATTTTATGGAGCACGGCCGTCACGGGATCCCGTTGATCATGGCCTTTGAGTCCCTGCACGGCTTCTATCACAAGGACGCGACCGTCTTCCCGCAGTGCGCGGGACTCGGCGGCACCTTTGACACGGAGGCGATCCGTGAGATGGCACGTGTCATCGGCCGCGAGAGCCGCGCGATCGGCGTGCGGCAGGTGTTTGCCCCGAACGTGGACGTGCCCCGCGATTTGCGCTGGGGCAGAACGCAGGAGGCGTACAGCGAAGACCCGTACCTCGTCGGTGAGATGGGGGCCGAGTACGTGCGCGGCGTGCAGGAAGAAGGCGTTGCCGCCACCGCCAAGCACTTCGTGGCCTACGGTCTGCCCGAGGGCGGACTCAACCTCGCGCCCGCCCACGTCGGCGAGAGGGAACTGCGCGAGCTGTACCTCGAGCCCTTCCAAAAATGCATCGACGCAGGCGTTTTTTCCGTGATGCCTGCCTACAACGAGGTGGACGGCGAGGCCGTGCACGGCTCAAAGAAGCTTCTGCGCGACATTCTGCGCAAGGAAATGGGCTTTTCCGGCACCACGATCTCCGACTGGGGCGCGGTGCACATGCTCTCGAGTTTTCAGCGCGTGGCAAAGGACTATTTTACTGCCGGAAAAATGGCGGTGGAAGCAGGCGTCGACATCGAAGCCCCCACGCCGCAGTGCTACGGCGAGGAGTTTCGCCGTGCGGTGGAGTCGGGCGAGATCGACATCGCGCTCATCGACGAAGCCGTGCTTCGCGTGCTCGAGCTTAAGTTCCGTCTCGGTTTGTTTGAAGATCCTTACGCCGACGAAGAGGCGAAGGCGCGTATGCACGAGGATTCTGCCCGTGACCTCGCCCTCAAACTCGACGAAGAGGCGATCCTCCTTTTGAAAAACGACGGGATCCTGCCGCTGGACGAGAAGAAACTCGGAAAAGTCGCCGTCATCGGCAACAACGCCAAGGACAGCTTCCTCGGCGACTACGTCGGCAAGACGAGACATTGCATCGACTTCTACACGGGGATTGCCTCGCGTCTCGGCGAGGAGCGTGTGCTCTATGCGCGCGGTTGCTCGCACATCACCTGCACCGACGAGATGATCGCCGAGGCAGTCGAAACGGCGAAGGAGGCGGACGTGGTCTTCCTCGTGCTCGGCGACAGCACCGACACGGGCGGCGGCGTCGGCGGCGGAGAATTCCTGAACAACGAGATCACCTTCGGCGAAGGCTACGACACCCACGACCTCTCCTTCCTGCCTTCGCAAAAGCGCCTCTTCGACGAGATCGCAAAACTCGGCAAGCCCACCGTCCTCGTCCTCTATGCGGGACACCCCTTCACCATCAAGGACGAGGTGGAGCGCGTTTCGGGCTACCTCTTCTCCTGGGGCGGCGGCGAGCAGAGCGGCGTCGCGTTTGCCAACCTCATTTTCGGCGACAAGACCCCGTCTGCGAAGCTTTCCTACTCCATGCCGCAGAGCACGGGACACCTGCCCTGCTACTACAACCACAAGGTCAGCGCGCGCGGATTCTACAAGCGACCGGGAAGCTATGAGGCGCCGGGGCGCGACTACGTTCTCGCTTCACCCGACGCGTGGTATCCCTTCGGCTACGGTCTCTCGTATACGACGGTGAACTACTCCGACCTCTCGGCCGAAGTGCTCCCCGACGGCAAGGTCCAGGTCGAGGTCACCGTGGAAAACGCGGGCGACTACGAGATCGGTGAAAACGTCCTGCTTTTCGTGAAGATGCTCTATTGCCCGGTCACGCCCTTTGAGAAGAAGCTGCGCAAATTCCAAAAAGTCCGCCTGCTCCCCGGCGAGAAGAAGCGCGTCTCCTTCACGCTCTCCGACGAGGACTTCACCTACGTCGACGAGCAGATGAAGACCGTCAAAAACCGCGGCACGCACAAGATCCTCATCGACAAGCTCGAAGCCGTCGTGGAGCTGTAAACAAAAAAGCCCTCTTTACACAAAGAGGGCTTTTGTGCTACAATCAAAAGAGAAACGAAAAAGGAGTTTGACGATGAAAGAGATCAAAGTGACCTATGACCGCCGCGGGGTGTATCTGCCGAATGAACCGATCGCATTCGACGGGGAAGCTGCACTGGAGTTTGTCGTGGAGGAGCACAGGTTTGAGCTGAAGCTCTCCGGTGAGGTTTTGCGCAAGGCAGCATGCCCCGGCTACCGGTTTGTCGTCGGCGCCGACGGTTCGCTTCGCGCGTCGGACGCACAGGGCACACTTCTTGCAAAAGCAGACGGGGAATCCGGTGCTTTTGAGGCGGTGCGTGTTTCGGGCAAGGCGGGCGGTTTCGCCTTTTCCTTCGGTCGGACGGTGACGGTGGATCATTACCCCAACTGCGACGGTGAGTTCGATCGCTACAGCACCTCGTTTGAAGGCTCGCGCGAGGTGGTCTTTTCTTCAGAGGGTACGCTTTCCGTTTGCTGACGATACCCGTCTCCCCGCCGAACACCCGGCGGGGGATTTTTCACTTTCTCAAAAGGAACGGTTTTTATGCAAGTTGTTTTTGACCACGATCTGCACGTCCACTCCACC
>JAFQUW010000050.1 GCA_017408325.1 Clostridia bacterium
AAGCGAATTTACATCATATTGCGCACAGCGCAATACATCATATCGACGAAGTCGATGCATCGTTTTGCAAGAGTTCGAATTCATACGCAAACTCGCGAAAGCATCTTTTTTGCAGCACAGAGGTCGAAATCGACGGGTTTCGCGCAAGACTCATTGAAAATGGTGGACTGTACACCTTGTTTTTTTCGCAATTATTATGTACAATAACAGTTGGTCCGATCTACATCAATCAGACCGGAAGAAAATTCGTTTCGGAGAGGCTTTTTATGAAGCAACAATACCAGTCCTACTATTTGGATAGCCCTTTGGTAAAGGGGCGTGTATTCGACGTGTTTGTGCCGGAGGAGATCACCAAGGATACTGCAGTCTTTTTCGTCCACGGCGGAGGCTGGAGAGGCGGAAGCCGCGAAAGCTTTCATGAGATCATGGAAGCACTGAATGACCGAGGATTCGTGGCAGCATCCACCGACTACCGTCTGTATGCCAAAGACGCATTCCAGCAACTTTCGGACATCCGGGCAGCGTATATGCGTTTCGTCTCCGTCTTAAAAGAGATGGGAAGGCCGCCGAAAATCGCCGTTTACGGTGAATCTGCCGGTTCCCATCTCGCCTCTCTGCTTCTGTTTGCCAAGCCCGGCGAATGTGGAGAAGAAATTGATTATGAGGGAGAATGGGTGGCACCGACTTATGGCATTTTACACGCAACTCCCACAAGCTTCTATCACTGGGAGGGTATGATGCCCGCGAGCTGGGAGCGTATGCAGGGCATCGCCGGCGCACCTTACGACAAAGATCCGGAACGATTCGACCGCCTGTCGCTGATCCGATATGTAGGTAAGGACAATCCGCCTATTTTCTTCGTCGAGGCGGAATTGGAGCACCTGTTTGTATCGAAAAACACCCTTGCGATCGCAAACCAGCATCGCACAATGGGGATCGAATCCCACTGGAAGGTGTATCCCCTGATGGAACACGGTTTCTTCTACGAGCTCAAGCGCAAGGGGCAATTGGAGGCTTTTGAGGATATCTGTCTGTTTCTTGACGGCAAGCTGAATACGATTTGAGTAGAATTGTCACGCAGAAAGGACAGGCGAATGCCTGTCCTTTTGTCATTTGCCGTCAAAACGCTCCAAAATGCGCCAAAATCGTTTTTTCGTCCCCCTGCAGTCTTACTCGCAAACGGTCGGAAAAACGAAAAACCGCGCATCGGGAGGGCCGGAGGCAAACTGCGCGATCCTCGCACGGCACAAACGACCAAAGCCCATCCACGTCCGCATCGGTCATAAAGTCCAGTAAGGTCTGCAGTTCTTCTTCGCTCACACAAAAAACCTCGCGCACCCACGCAGGGATGGCTCTGCTTGCGTGCGGGATGTGGCAGATGATTTCGTTTGGCATGGGGCGACTCACCTTCTTCCGCGGTCGATGAGACCGGCGACGAGGGCGAAGGGCAGAGCGATCAGGATCCAAAGAATCATAATAACACTCCTTTTACTATTTACATCAGAGAAGGTCTATCTTTGCAGTATCACTTATACACAAATGATAATACTCCAAAGAATCCCCAAAAAAACAGGGAGAATTTCCGTTACGCGAGGGACCAGGTGAAGGTGGCAGTGTCTTCCGATTCGATATCATCCGGAGTGATTTCCGGCGCAAAGCAGTCATTTGCATCACAATCTCCGTACGCCAGATTGGAAAGCTTGACATCGGTACGGGAATATACCTCGATTTCGCCCCAGTTGTAGTCGATCCTCAACAGTTCGCCGAGAGCGGCGCCCGAAGACTGTGCCAAGACACGCGCTTTGCGACAGGCATTCTCCGCCGCGGAAGCAAGAATTTCGTCCTGTACTTGAGCAGGATCTGAAACGGTGAAATTGATGGAAAATTCCGGTGCGCTTTTACTCTTCGCCACAGCTGTGAGGGCGCGGGAAAGCATTTCTTTTTCAAACGGAAAACGCAATACCAAGCGTTGTGTGACCGAGTACGCGCGGAACACGTAACGCAAATGATAACCGTTTTCATCACGAATATTGTCCTGTTCGATGTCCGCGGAAAACGAGGTGGTCTTCAGATTGTCGCGCGAAAAGCCTGCCTCTACGAGAGCTTCAATTAAGTTTTTCAAAGAGCGTTCCGAGAGTTCCATTGCTTTTTCGTAATCGCGGTGTTCCTTCGCCAACGTAAATTTCAATTCAACGGTATCCGGTTTGACACTGGCGGTTCCGACGCCTTTGACGGTGATGGTTTTCATATTGGTTCTCCTTTCATGCGTGAAGGTTTTTCCTTGTGAGAACAGTATAGCACAAGAAGTGTCCTTTAAAACGGACAGTGATTAGGGGCACAAAAAACGCGGCGAAATGCCGCGGGGGGTCTTGAGTTTGCACCAAGGCGCGACGGGCGCCGAACAGTCGGGATGGCACTCGTCACTACGACGGCCGAAAACTCCGTTTTGACCATCCGCAATCCCGCCGACAACGTCGCTACCATTGCCTCCGGGACGGCGGAACCGAGAGCGTCTCCGCCCATCTCGTGATCACACAGAGCGGTTGAATATCCAACAGAAAAAGAGCGCTTTCGCGCTCTTTTCTGTCTGTATCCGACCTCCCGCAAAAAAGCCGCGGGATGTCAATCGCCAAAACCGATCGTTCCCTTCTGTTCACCGTCAACCCGTCGGCTCTTCGCCGAGGAGTTGCTTTCTCGAGGAGATACCGAGTTTTGCATAGATATTCTTATTATGATACTTCAACGTGTTCTCGGTGATGGAAAGGATCAGCATAATCTCGCGGCTTCGCTTGCCGGAGACGTAGAGATCGTAGACGGCGCGTTCCGTGCGCGTCAGCGTCGGCAGCAGCGACTCAAAGCGGCTCGCGGCAGTACTCGTCTGCGTTTTCGCCGAGGTCTGCACCTCGGCGCGAACGTTTTGCAGGATGCGTTCCTGCTCCTGCACGAGCAGGCAGAAAACGAGCAAAAAGAGTTCGCTGATCACGTAGGAAACGGACAAAAACTCAAATTCAAAGCGCACGACCTGCTCGAAGAGCCAGACCATCAAATTCAAAAAGACCGCGCAAGCGAGCATCACGCATTGCGTGCGGCACTCCAACCGATGGCGCGCGAAGACAAGGGAGGTGCATACGATGATCGTGCCGAAGGCGGCCAAAAGGAAGTACAAATACAACGAATGAAGCGGGCCGTAAACCTTCTCGAGCGTCGCGACACCGTTCTGTGTGACCAAGGATACCTCGCTATAGTAAAGGCGACAGAATCCTTGACTTGCGGCGACGAGAAAGACGGCAAGACAGACGCCTCCCATCGCAAACGGGAGCCATTTCGGATAACGGAATGCGCCGATCTTTAAAACGATCATGATCGTCGAAAGCGGCAGGCAGACCGAAGCAAGATACGCCGCGCGATTTGCCCAAAGTGCCTCCGAGAGCGTCGAGGAGACGGAGAGCGCAAAATAGGCGCCGTTGACCAGAACGATCGAGGCGAAAAGAACCAAAAACCAACCGTTTTTCTCCTTGATCAGCACACAGTAGCCGACCAGAAAGAGCGCGGCAAACACCGTCATTACCCCATAGATGAAGGTCGCGCTGCCCGTCTTCTCTCCCAGGGGAGAGCAGGCGGAAAGAAGGCACGCGGAAAAAAGAAAGAGTGAACTCAACAGTTTTTTCATTCGGTTCTCCAAGCGGTTTTTTTAAAATTTTTCCCGTTCCCCACCCGTTTTTCGTAAAACGGGTGGGGACAGAAGCGCGATATTTGTGTAAGATGAAATCGGGAAACGAAAAAATGACTGCAGTTTTTATGTCCTTTTTATTATACTTCACAATGCCTTTTTCGTCAACCGAACACAAACGACTTTCAGGAGGTAACTATGAAACTTCGCATGATCTCTCTCATCCTCGCACTGCTCCTCTGCTCCGTCGCGCTCTTCGCCTGTCAGTCCGGTACTAACACCGAGACCCTCGCTCCCGAAGACGGCTCAAACGCCGAAGCGCCCGTCGAATCCGAAGTCTTTGACGCCGGAAACTTCTCCGTCAACGTCGCAAAAGGTTGGAAAGCTTTCCCTTCCAAGGACCTGTTCTCCGATGAGGAGAATGCGATGGATCCCGACCGCTGCTCCGTCTGCAAGGGCGGTGAAACGGAATTCGATCTCTTCTCCAAGCCCTACATTCAGTTCGACTACTACGGTCCCGACCGCGAAATGATGCGTCCGACCAAGGACCTCTACGACAAGGCGGAGGATCTTGAACCGATCACCGCAGGCGAGACCACCTGGGAAGGCTTCGTTGCCGAATCCGCCGGAACCAAGGTCGCGATCCTCTTCTACGAAACAGACGAGGGAACGCACCAGTACCAGGCGTCTTGCTGGTTCGGCAGCAACGGCGATGGGATCTCCTTCACCGACGCCGACGTGCTCGAGATCCTCTCCTCCGTTCGACCCAGCGCAAAATAAAGCGCGCATCGTCAAAGAAGACCGATATGAACGAAGCCGTCAAGACCTGCGTTGACGCACGCTTAAACGTGTTCACGCAGTACTACGAAGTGCCCTCCGAGCTGCAGACGGAGGTCGCGGATTTCACGCAGCGCATCACCGCCCTCGGCGAAGCTTGCGCCACTGTGCAGGAGTTTGAAGAACGCTTTGCGCAAAGCGATCTCAACGGCTCCTACGTCGCTCTGTTGGGGCGACTGACCCCGAAAGCGGCGGAGATGACTGCCGAGCAGAAGGCCGCCGCAAAAGAGACCTATCGCTCGATGGTCTCCAAAGAGGAGATCGCCGACGACATCGCCGACGACATTCGCGACAGTGTAAAGCTGCGTGCCGAGAGCGACTTTGCTTCGGCCGGAAGAAAAATTCTCTCGGAGGTCGGCCTGCTCGACGACGTCACGAGAGTGTCCAACGCCGTCGATGACGCCGGGAGATTCGGAAAGTTTCTCGGCGGACTGTTCCGAAAAAAATAGTTTGGTTTCAAGCTGAAAAAGGGGCCTTTTTTCAAAGGCCCCTTTTGGTTTTTTCGAAAAAACGCCTCGTTTTTTTGCTCCGAAAAGGCTCAAAACAGAGATTTTTTCGGGCGTTTTTATATGTATTATATTGACTAAATTTGATTCTATTTTATATATTATTCGGTGCAAATTTTTTTGCGTTTTTGTACGATAATTTGACACCTGTTGACACCCCTTGACAGAGGATCTTCGAAGCGTTTTTCGGCTTGACTTTTTTTGCACTCTATATTATAATTATCGGTACAAGTATCCGCGTCTCTCGCGCGCACGCGCGCAAAATCGAACGTCACTCATACCACCGATCCATGACCACGGGTCAGCAATCGTTTTCGGAGCGTTTTCATGAACAATTGCTTTACCGCAGCGCCCACGGCCGAAGCCGCAGACAAAACTCCCGAAAAAGAATACACCATCCCTCCGGAAGTTCCGGCAGGCGGAGCCCTCTACCGTTTTTGCAAACGGTGCTTTGACGTGCTCTTCTCTGCTTTGGCACTTCTGGTTTTTTTGTTGCCGATGCTGGTTATCTCACTCTGCATCAAATGCGACAGCCGCGGCCCCGTCTTTTTCCTACAGGACCGCCTCGGAAAAGACGGACGTCCCTTCTCCGTCTACAAGTTCCGCACGATGGTCGTCGGCGCGGAAAAGCACGGACCTCAATGGGCGGCAAAAGACGACGACCGCTGTACGCGCGTCGGTCGCATCCTGCGCAAAAGCCGCCTCGACGAACTCCCTCAGTTTTTGAACATTCTTTTCGGCCACATGTCGCTCGTCGGCCCGCGCCCCGAACGCGCCTATTTTTACGACAAGTTTGAAACTTACATCCACGGTTTCAAGAACCGTCTGGCCGTCACCCCGGGGCTGACCGGTCTCGCACAGGTCAACGGCGGGTACGAACTGGAGCCGGAGGAAAAAATCCTCTACGACATGCAGTACATCCGCGAACAGAGCCTGTGGCTCGACCTCAAACTGATCTTCAAAACCGTCAAACTCGTCTTCACCCACGAAGGAGCCCGATAAATGCCAACGCACGTCTCCGTCATCATGCCTGCTTACAACGCCGAACAGACAATCTCCGCCTCCATTGAATCCGTGCTTGCTCAGACGCACGGTGAACTGGAACTTCTCGTCGTCAACGACTGTTCCGCCGACCGCACCGCCGAGATCGTGCGTGAATTTTGCGAACGGGACAAACGCGTGCGTCTGTTGGAAAACGAGACGAACAGCGGCGTATCGCTCTCCCGAAACCACGGAGTGCGCGAGGCTTCCTTCGACTGGATCGCGTTTCTCGACAGCGACGACACCTGGGAGCCGGAAAAACTCAAGCGACAACTGGAAACGGCCGCAAGCCATCCCGAGTGTTCCCTCTTTTTCACCGCCACCGCTTACGTGGACGAAAACGGGGTTCGCTCCGACTACGTTCTTCACGCACCCGAAAAAGTCTACCGCCGCGAACTGCTCTGCCAGAACATCGTATCCTGTTCCTCCACGCTCGTGAAAAAGGAGTGTCTCCTTCGTCACCCGATGAAGGACGACCGCATGATCCACGAGGATCTTGCCGCCTGGCTTGCCGTTCTGGACGAGACGCCGTATGCCGTCGGCGTGGACGAGCCGCTTCTTCTCTACCGCGTGTCCAAATCCGGAAAAAGCGGCAACAAATTCAAAGCTGCCAAAATGCAATGGCGCACCTACCGCGCCGCAAACGTCCCGTTCTTCACCGCCGCGATCTCGTTTCTCCGATACGCCGTGCGCGGCGTGGTGAAATACGCTTCGATCTGAGCCCGTTATGAAAGTTCTCATTCTCTGCGGCGTGTTTGAAGACGCCATGGAAGCGTCGGTGATCCGACAGGCCAAGCGCGCCGTCGAATTTTCCGCAAACCTGATGCAAAAAAAGATCATCCGCGCGTTTCAAACCATTTCCGACGACGTGTCCGTCCTCTCCGCGCCCTTTCTCGGTGCCTATCCCACCGCAAGCACCACAAAACGGTTTTCCGGCTTTGACGGCGGAAACGAGGGTTACACCTACGTCACCTTCAACAACGTCTGGGGCATCCGTAATCTCTCCCGAACGCGTTCGCTCAAACGCGCCCTGCGCCCCTTTCTTGCCCAAGAAGGTGAAAAACTCATTCTCGCCTACAGTCCGCACACGCCCTTTGTCAAGGCCGCCGCGTACGCCAAACGACTCGACCCTCGCGTGCGCACCTGCCTGTACGTGCCGGATCTGCCGCAGTACATGAACCTCTCCGCCAAGGTCAGCCCGATCTACAAATTCGCCAAATTCTTCGACATCCGTTCGATGACGAAGGCGATGCGTTTCATCGACTCCTTTGTGCTTCTCACCGAGGAAATGAAACACTGCCTCCCCGTCGGAGACAAACCCTATCTCGTCAGCGAAGGACTGATCACCGAAGACGCACTCAAAGAAGCAAAGGCGCGTCTATTATCCAAAGAACCGACCGACGGCAAAGAAAAGACCGTGGTCTACACGGGAAAACTCGACTGCCGATTCGGGATCCCCGCCCTGCTTGAGGCCATGCGATCCATCGACGAACCCGAGTGCCGTCTCGTCCTCTGCGGAACGGGCGACGCAATGCACCTCGCCCTCGCGGCCGCCAAAGAAGATGCACGTATTCGCGTACTCGGTCAGGTGCCTCCTTCGGAGGCCGCCACCCTCCAAAAGAACGCTGCGGTTCTCGTCAACCCGCGCGGCAGTTCGGAAGAGTACACGAAGTACTCGTTCCCCTCGAAAAATCTCGAATACCTTCTTTCCGGTGCCGCCGTAGTCGCCCGCCGACTTCCCGGAATGCCCGAGATCTACGAACGTTTTCTCTTCTCTGTCGCAGATGATTCGCCCGAGGCCCTCGCCGAAGCGATCCGTGCCGCCCTCGGTTCAAGCCGAGAAGAACGCGAACAAACGTACCGCGCGTTCCTCGCTTACGCCGAAGAACACCTGCTTGCCACCCAAGTTGCAAACGCGATCCTCCGCTGACCTCCGACCCCCTCATTTTCAACGAAAGGAATCCGTCACCCCTCCTCCGATATGCTGATCTATTTGTTTGTCGACGCCCTCATCCTTCTGTTCGGTTTTCTCACCTACAAGAAGACCCGAAAGACCTGGGCCGTCGTGCTGTCTCTGCTGCTCCTGGTCATTCTGGCGGCAATTCGCGGCGCATTCACGTCCGATTACAGCAACTATCTGACATACTTTCTCAAGGTCCGCAGACAAGTCACGCTGAGTGAGATCTTCAACCCGGCTGTCAGTTTCAGCATGGAAAAAGCATTCGTGCTTCTCAGCAAACTCATCGGATTTCTCTCCGATTCCCCCATCGTCTTTTTCGGAATCGTTTCCCTTTTGACTCTTTTGGCCTACTGGCGCGGATTCTTGGAATTCTCGCCCATGCCGATGCTCTCCATTCTGCTCTTCGTCAGCGTCGGCGACTACTACGCCGGATACAACCTGACCCGCCAGATCCTCGCTGCCGCGCTGGTCTTCTTTGCACTGACGTTCTGGAACAAAAAACAGTATCTTCCCTTCTTTGTCTTCCTTTTGGTCGCCTCCAGTTTCCACCGCACCGCGCTCATTCTCTTTCCCCTGGCCTTCCTTTTGAACTTACGCATCTGCAAGAAGAACTTCTTTCTCCT
>JAFQUW010000051.1 GCA_017408325.1 Clostridia bacterium
GCTGGGAGTTAAGGTTTAGGGGCGATCCGCAACGGCATGTGGGCGTTGACCCCTTTTCCGCGGAGGCCTGTGTCCGTGTAACGGTTGGGACATCCCGCCATTATACGCCTCAGGTTAAAACCTGTCTTGCGGTATCATTTTTCGGTGCTGTGGACAGCGTAGCCTGCCTTGAGTGGGTGTGGCGGATCACGGAACACACCGGGGCTTCCGGCCGGAAGACCCTACAGGTGATTGCCGGGTGAAACCATAGCTGCAAAAGAGGCTGAGAAAGGTTCTGTTCTTCTGAGGAAATCTCCTAGGCTGTTTTGTTTGACAAAGGCACAAAAGGGATTGCAGTGCGCACTCACAGGCAATCGAGTCCCGATATACGGCGACGGTATCGGCTCCGCTTTCAAGGGGAACCGCTTTCACGGCAACGGAAAGTAGTGGATGGGGAAACGCCAACTCGACCTCAAGCCGCAACATTTACTTTTTGTGCTACCATCAATTCAGCAATCCATTGCCTTTTCGTGTTTGCGGGAAGGCTTCACTTTTAACACCGACTTTCTTTTGGAGGAATTTTGGACACATCGCCCATCCCCCCCGAACGACGGGAGGAAAAAACGAAGAAAACGGCAAAGAAAAAACGCTCGCTCGTCAACTGGAAGTGGACGGCGACGGTCTTTTTCTTAAGCCTTCTGATCTCTATGGTTCTGGCCGTTCTGTCGAGTACGCTGGAAACAATGAACATTTTTGTGGGATTTGTGATCCTGCTTCTCGTCATCTTCCTCGGCGTGCTCTTTGACTTCATCGGCCTCGCTGTGGCGAGCGCGGACGCGGGCGCGTTTCATTCGATGGCCGCCCACGGAAGCCCGATGGGAAAAAAAGGCGTTTGGCTCGTCAAAAACGCGGAGAAGGTCTCCTCGTTTTGCAACGACGTCATCGGTGATATTTCGGGCATCCTCTCCGGTGCCATCGGTGCGACGCTGTCGATCTCTCTGTTTGCCGCGGATACGCCTTGGGGCTTTTGGGGAGATCTCATACTCTCGGGTGCGATCAGTGCGATCACCGTCGGCGGAAAGGCGGCTTTTAAGGGACTCGCTCTGGAAAACAGTACGAAGGTCGTCTCGTTTTTGAGCCGCATCTTATGCCTGTTCGACCGAGGCGAGAAGTCGAGTCGCAAAAAATAACTCAAAGGTAGACCCGTATGATGAACGGATATTCGCAAAAGGAGCTCAAGTCGCTGTCTTACGACGAGGCGCGAGAGTTGGCTGTGCGTGTGCGTGAACACCTGGTCGAGCGTGTGCTGGAAACGGGTGGTCACCTCGCTTCCAACCTCGGCATCGTGGAGATCAGCCTTGGGCTTTTGCGCGTTTTTTCGCTTCCCGAGGACGACATCGTCTACGATACGGGACACCAGAGTTACGTCCATAAACTACTCACCGATCGTGGGGAGAGCTTTTCCACGTTGCGTCAATACGGCGGAATTTCGGGCTTTCCGCGCCGCAGTGAGAGCGCGTTCGACGCCTTCGGCGCAGGCCATTCCGGCACTGCCGTTTCCGCCGCGCTCGGCCTTGCGCGTGCGCGTATCTTGAAGAACCCGACCGACCAGGCACAGCATACCGTCGCAGTTCTCGGCGACGGTGCACTTACCAACGGAATGGTCTACGAAGCACTCAACAACGTCCGCCGCGACGACAATCTCGTCATCGTATTAAACGACAACGATATGTCGATCTCCAAAAGTGTCGGCCGACTCGCGCGCTATCTGAGCCGCGTGAGAAAGAGTGAAAAGTATCTCTCTTTGAAGAACAAGAGCCATCGTGTGCTCGATCACATTCCGCTCATCGGAGATCCGATCGAACGCGGACTTTCCCGTGTGAAAGGGTCCATCAAAGCGATGGTCTACCGCGAGAATCTCGTGGAACAACTCGGCGTGTATTACCTCGGTCCGGCCGACGGAAACGATCTGGAGGAGGTTGAACGCCTCCTGCGCGAAGCGCGCCGTCACCGTGGGCCCGTGCTGGTCCATCTGACCACCAAAAAGGGCAAAGGATACCTTCCTGCCGAGCAGAACCCGAATAAATTCCATTCCGTCTCCGCAGGAGGGTTTGCGGAAAAGAAGATGACCTTCTCCTGTGCCTTCGGCGAGACGCTGATGGAGATCTCCGCACGCGACCGTCGCGTCGTGGCCATCACCGCCGCAATGGAATCGGGAACGGGACTGGAGGCGTTTCATCGGAAGTATCCGCGCCGCTTCTTTGACGTCGGCATTTCCGAGGAACATGCGATGACCTTTGCCGCCGGACTTTCCGCGGGCGGCCTCAAACCGGTTTTTGCCGTCTACAGTACGTTTTTCCAGCGTGCCGTTGACCAACTGTTCCATGATCTTGCCTTGCAGAAACTCGGCGCACTCGTCGCCTTGGATCGCGCGGGATTTGCCGATACGGACGGACCGACGCATCACGGTCTGTTCGACGTCTCTTTGACGCTTCCGATCCCCAACGTGCAGATCTTTTCCCCTGCGACCTATCGCGAACTGACGCACCTTATGACGGCCTCAC
>JAFQUW010000052.1 GCA_017408325.1 Clostridia bacterium
AAAAAACTCTCGTATCTGTCGCTGAAGAACAACCGTCTCACGGACGTTTCGCCGCTTTGCGAGACGGAAAAACTTTCGTATCTCTTTCTGGAGGGCAACGAAAAGTTAAAGGTCACGGACGCGCTGAAAGAGCTCTCGGAGCGCGTGCAGATCGACGTGTTGGCGAAGACGGAGAAGGAGTGATCATGTCTCAGATGCTCACCCTTCGACCCGTTGCACACATTGAAACGGATTTCAAGGACAAGTTCGGTATCCCTCGTCAGAGCGGCCGTGTGAAAACGCTTGTCGGTCGCATTGTGTTCGAGGAGGAGTTCCGCGATCCGGAGGCACTGCGCGAGATCGAAGGTTTCTCACATTTGTGGCTCATTTTCGACTTTTCCGAAAGCCACCGCGACGGCTTTTCACCCACGGTGCGTCCACCGCGCCTCGGCGGCAACCGTCGCATCGGCGTCTTTGCAAGCCGTTCTCCTTATCGCCCGAACCCGCTGGGACTTTCCGTGGTGAAACTGGAACGAGTGGAGCACACCGCGCACGAGGGCGTCGTGTTGCACGTCTCCGGAGTTGATCTTTTGGACGGCACCCCGATCTACGACATCAAGCCCTATCTGCCCTTTGCAGACGCGATTCCGGACGCCCTCGGCGGTTACGCCGCACAGCACGAGGGACATCGGTTGAAGGTCGAGGTGACACAGGAACAACTTTCGGTTTTCCCCGAAGAAAAGCGTCGCGCCCTTTGCGACTGCCTCGCTGAAGACCCGCGCCCGGCGTATCAGGATGACGCCCGCGTCTACAAACTGCGCTTTGCCGAGTGCGAGGTCGCCTTCACCGTGGAAGGGGAAACCCTTCGCGTGCAAAGCATTGAGCGAAAATAAACGGAAACAAAAAGCACCGCAATCTTTTGCGGTGCTTTTTTTGCTGTTTTACTCTTTCGGTCGCGGCGGCCGTTTCGCGTTTTGCGGTGCTTGGAGACGGGTGTTTTGGACAGGTCGCTGCGCGTTTTTTGCGGTGCTTTGCACGGGCTGCCGTGCGTTTTGGAGAGTGGCTTGCGGCGGCCGCGCGGCTTTTTGCACAGGACGCGTTTCGCAACCGGCGGCAGGGCGCGGATTGTTCGCCGTATTCGCCGTCGTTCGGTTCTGCGGTGCGGGTCTCTGCGACGGACGCTGTGCGGTTTTGGCGCGTTGTTCGGCGCGGCGAAGTGCTTCCTCCTGCGCCTTCAAGTGACGCTCGCGGGCGCGGCGGAAGTCCTCGATCGCCTCGTCCCGACGGATCTTTCGCTCTTTTCGCCGCACGCGGAAATACTCTTGCTGACGCACTTTTTCTTTCCAGAGCAACTCTTTTTCCAACTTCTTTTTCGCCCGTCTTTGCTGCGGTGTCAGGCCGCTCTTCTTGCGGTTCTGGACGGCGAGCAGGATGCAGCAAAGCACGAGGAATGCCGCGACGACGCAGGCGAGGATGATGAGAATGAGTCGCACGACGGGGAGACGCAGAAATTCTTCCACGCTGTTTAACAGCGCAAGAGACGTCGAACGGGCGAGACTGCGTTGAGCGAGCAGTTCCGCACTTCCGACAAGTTCTCCTTTGAAGTAGATCTCCACCGAACCGTAGGAGGTCCCTTCCACGATCGGTGCTTCCAGAACCTCTTCCGTAAGGAAGAGGCGTTCTTCGATGTCCGTGACGCGGTTGAAGCCGACGGGCAGAAGGGCGGAGACGTCGCTTCCTGCGATGAGGAGGACGTGGTCTTGTGTGTCGGAGAGTCGTACGGGCACTTCGCGCATGACGCTTTCGCGCTTGAGAACCGTGGTGATCTCAAAGGCTTTTTCTGCATAGGAGAAAAGGGACATTGCGTCGAGAAGCGCACCGTTTTGCTTCGCTTCGTTTTTGTATCCGCCGGAGACCAAAACGAGGTTGATCGCGCCTTTGGTGTCGCGCACGGAGGCGACGCAGTAGCCCGACTGCGGGGTGTAGCCGTGGTTGATGCCCATCGCATCTTTGACGTAGTAACCGAGGTCGGTGCGCGGGTTGAGAAGAAGGTTGGAATTGGTGACGACGCGCACCTTTTCGTTTTTGTTGGTCGCGGGGATCTCAAAACGCAAAAGCGACGAGGTCTGCATGTAGTCGTTGATGGAGTAGGCGGCTTTGCAGATCTTTGCCACGTCGGAGAGGGTCGTCTGCGCCGAGCCGTTGTGCAGCCCCGTGGGGTTGGCAAAATGGGTGTTTTCACAGCCGAGTTCCGCAGCTTTTTCGTTCATGCGATTGACAAAATCCGCCACGGTTCCGCCGACTTTACGCGCGAGCACCATCGCCGCATCGTTGGAAGAACCGACGACCATCGCCGAGAGCAGCGTGTCGAAATCCAGCTCTTCGTCCACGACGAGTCCGAGACCGTTGACCGTCAGGTCGTCTTCCTCGGTCACTGTGATCTTCACGGATGTGCCGAGCGTCTGTCGGTGCTCGTAGCAGAGAAGGGCGGTCATCACCTTGGCAAACGAGGCGGGATAGATGGGGGCGGAATCGTTTTGCGCGAATAAAACCTTGTCGTATTGCAAATTGTAAACCAAGGCAGCGTTGCTCGTGACGCTCGGTGCGGGATAGACGGTCTCGTCCGTGCCTTCCGCACGGACGAAGGGGACGAGCATCAGCAGAAAAAGGAGCGCAAGAAGTCCTGCCACAATTCGTGCGGCAAGGCGTTTGGCTCGATTTTTTGCTTGCATCGGTTTACCTCCGGAATCGTTCGGGGAGCGGGTGACCGAGCAGTCGCTCGGCATCGCGGAAACGTTTTTGGTCGAGTAGCGTGCGGATGTTGGTGGAAGAGATGGAGACGCCGCTCTTTTCGTCTTTCATCTCGGGCAGAACGAAGAGCGCGGCGCGCGTGTCGATCAGACGGGAAAGGTCGCGGGTGGTCGCGGCGGCCCCTTTGCCGAAACGGTAGTTGAAACCGCAGAAGACGGCCTTGGCGGAGAGTGTGGTGAGAAGGATCTGTTCCACAAAGTCTTCCGGGCTCATCTCGCGCAAAGCGTCAAAGTCAAAAGAGACGAGCCTTTGAATGCCGACGCCGTGAAAAAAGGCGGCTTTTTCCTCCTCGGTGGAAAGCGCGATCCCTTTCTGCTTTCGCCCGGTGAAGGTGAACGCGACGGGGAGTAGCGCGTTTGCGCTCGCGTAGGAAACCGTCGATTGAGCCAGACGTCGGTGCGCGCGGTGAAAGCCGTCGAACTGACCGAGCATCACGGCTGTGGCCTCGGGAAAAGGGAACGTGGGGTTTTTTACGATTTCCATGTCGTTGCACCTCAAAAATTCTCATAATACAGTGTACCACATTTTGACGCATTGTGCAAGGGTGAGTCGTCCCCGTTGAGGTTGACAAACAAAGACGGAAAATATATAATGAGAGATACCGAAAATAAAGAGAGAGTGTACCGTAGGTACACTCGGAAAAGAAGGGATTATCCGTGAACATCATCATTGATACCAGAGAAAACATCGCCCGCCGCGCGGCGGATCTCTATGCCGAAGTTCTGAGTGCGAAACCGAATGCCGTTTTGGGCTTTGCCACCGGATCCACCCCGCTGGATCTGTACGCCGAGCTCATTCGTCGCGTGGAGGCGGGGAAGCTCTCCTTTGCCGACGTGACGACCTTCAACCTCGACGAATACGTCGGACTC
>JAFQUW010000053.1 GCA_017408325.1 Clostridia bacterium
ATAAGAGGTCTTCACCACCTGGTTTACGAGATCGTGGACAACTCCATCGACGAAGCACTCGCCGGAAAGTGCAACGAGATCACCGTGACTCTGCACTCCGACGGCTCCGTCTCCGTTCAGGACAACGGACGCGGAATCCCCTCGGGCATCCACCCGAAGGCGGGCATCCCCACCACCGAGGTCGTCTTCACCGTCCTGCACGCGGGCGGTAAATTCGGCGGCGGCGGTTATAAGATCTCCGGCGGTCTGCACGGCGTCGGCGCATCCGTCGTCAACGCGCTCTCCGAATGGATGGAGATCGAAAACTGTCACGACGGGAAGGCCTACACCGAGCGGTTTGAACGCGGTGCGGTCGTGCGTCCGCTCGCCTGCATCGGGAACACGACGCGCAGCGGTCTGTACGTGCGCTTTAAGCCCGACCCCGAGATCTTCTCGGAGTTGGAGTACGACTATACGACGGTCTGCAACCGTCTGCGCGAGCAGGCGTTCTTGAACGCAGGCTTGACCATCGTGCTGGAGGACCAGCGCGACTTTGAGTCGCTGTCTCACTCCGGCGAGATCGTCGCCGTCGCGGACGAGGATTCCGATGCCCTAAGCGAGAAGGTCGTGCGCGAAGAGGAGCAGGCGTACAACAAATTCTGCTACGAGGGCGGCATCAAGAGCTTCGTCGATCATTTGAATCAGAAGAAGCACGCGACCGTTTTAAACGAGGAGCCGATCTACTTTACCCGTGAGAGCGAGGTGTGTCTGGCGGAGATCGCCATGCAGTACACGGACAGCTATTCCGAAATGCTCATGACCTACGCCAACAACATCCACACTCCCGAAGGCGGCACGCACGAGACCGGTTTCAAGACGGGTCTGTCGAAGGTCTACAACGACTATGCCCGTCGCTACGGCTTTTTGAAGGAGGCCGACAAGAACTTCTCGGGCGAGGACGTCCGAGAGGGACTCACCGTGGTCGTCTCCGTGCGCCTGACCGAGGCGGAATTTGAAGGCCAGACGAAGACCAAGCTCGGCAATTCCGAGGTGCGCACCTTCGTCGACGCACTTGTCGTGGAGAAGCTCGGCGAGTTCTTTGAAGAAAATCCCGCCGTTGCCAAGATCCTGATGGAAAAGGCGGTCGGCGCACAGCGCGCGCGTGAAGCAGCCAAAAAAGCGCGCGAGGCCACCCGTCGCAAGAGCGTCCTGGAGAGCGGCGGTCTGCCCGGAAAACTGCGCGACTGCCAGAACCGTGACCGAGAGTTTACCGAACTCTTCCTCGTCGAGGGTGACTCCGCAGGCGGTACCGCGACGGATGCGCGCGACTCGAAATTCCAGGCGATCCTGCCCTTGCGCGGCAAGATCTTAAACGTCGAAAAAGCCAGACTCGACCGCATTTATTCCTCCGTGCAGATCATCCCGATCATTCAGGCACTCGGCTGCGGCATCGGCGACGAATTTGACATCGAAAAACTGCGCTACGGCAAGATCATCCTGATGGCTGATGCTGACGTCGACGGCGCGCACATCCAGACCCTTCTTCTGACCTTCTTTTTCCGTCACATGCGCGAACTGGTCGAACAGGGACACATCTACTGCGCGACGCCGCCTCTCTATAAGGTCTACCGCGGCAAGCAGCAGCGCTACGCCTTCTCCGACGAGGAGCGCGACGAAAAGATCGCAGAACTCGGCGGCGTCGGCGTGCGCGCCGAACGCTACAAAGGTCTCGGTGAAATGGACAAGGAACAGCTTTGGGAGACCACGATGGATCCTGCCGTGCGTACCTTAAAACAGGTCACCATCGAGGACGCGGCGTATGCCGACGAGATCTTCTCCGTTCTGATGGGCGACAAGGTTGAGCCGCGCCGCGAGTTCATCGAAAAGAACGCGAAGTACGTCACGAACCTCGACTTTTGAGTTTTCCACGGTTGTTGATAACTTTGTGTAAAACCGTTGACAACCTGAAAAAAGCCCGATATTAAGCCATTTGCATTTTCAAGTTATCCACATTTGATTTCAAGAAAGAGAAACAGACATGGACGAAATTCTGAAGAATCAGAAAATAGAAACGATTGAGATCGCCGCGGAGATGAAGCGCAACTACATCGATTATTCGATGAGCGTCATCGTCGGGCGCGCTCTGCCGGACGTGCGCGACGGCTTGAAGCCGGTCCACCGCCGCATCCTCTATGCCATGCACGACGACGGTCTCACGCACGACAAGCCCTTCCGCAAGTCGGCGACCACCGTCGGTAACGTGCTCGGTCATTACCACCCCCACGGCGACGCGGCCGTCTACGACACGATGGTTCGTATGGCGCAGCCCTTCTCGCTTCGCTACCCCCTGATCGAGGGACACGGAAACTTCGGCAACGTCGACGGCGACGGAGCCGCCGCCTACCGTTACACCGAGGCGCGTATGGCGCGGATGGCGGACCTGATGCTCTCCGACATCGAAAAGGACGTCGTCGAGTTCGTCCCGAACTTCGACAATCAGACGACCGAGCCGACCGTGCTTCCGAGCCGCTTCCCGAACCTCTTGGTCAACGGAAGCGTCGGCATTGCCGTTGGTATGGCGACGAACATTCCGCCGCACAACCTCTGCGAGGTCGTCGACGGTACGATCTACTATATGGATCACCCCGATTGCACCGTCCCCGAATTGATGCAGTACATCAAGGGCCCCGATTTCCCGACCGCCGCCACCATCTACGGCATCAACGGCATCCATCAGGCGTACCTGACGGGCCGCGGCAGAGTGTTCGTGCGCGCCAAGCACCACTTTGAGGAGAAGAAGGGGAAGACGTCCATCGTCTTTACCGAGATCCCGTATCAGGTCAACAAGCGCACGCTGATCGAGTCCATCGCGGACCTCATCAACGAGAAGCGCATCGAGGGCATCTCCGATCTGCGCGACGAGACGGGACGCGACGGGATGCGCATCGTCGTCGATCTCAAGCGCGACGCCAATCCGCAGATCGTCTTAAACCTGCTCTTCAAGTATTCCCAGCTGCAGGACACCTTCGCCGTCAATATGCTCGCGCTCGTCGACGGCGAGCCGAAGACGCTCAACCTAAAACAGATCCTCTTCTACTACGTCAAGCACCAGGAAGAGGTCATCTCCCGCCGCACGAAGTTTGAACTGGAAAAGGCGCGCGCCCGACTGCACATTTTGGAGGGCTACAAGAAGGCGATCGACGCCATCGACGCCGTCATTGCGCTCATCCGCTCCTCCCGCACCATCCCCGAGGCGAGACAGCGCCTCGTCGACGAACTCGACTTCACCGAGATCCAGGCGCAGGCGATCGTTGAACTGCCCCTCGGACGCCTCGCGGGTCTGGAGATCGAGAAGATCCTCGCCGAAATGGAAGAGAAGATCGCACTCTGTCAGAAACTCGAAGGCATCCTTGCCGACCGCAATCTCGTGCTCGGCATCATCAAGGAAGACCTCATCGCCATCAAGGAAAAATTCGGCGATGCGCGCCGCACCGCCATCGAAGAGGCGGAGGAGGAGATCGTTCTTGAGGACCTCATCGAGCGTCACAAGTGAGTCATCACCATCACCAACACGGGCTACATCAAGCGCATCCCTTCCGACACCTACCAGGCACAGCACCGCGGCGGCAAGGGCATTACCGCGATGGGCACGAAGGAGGAAGATTTCGTCAAGGACATCTTCGTCTCCCACAGCCACAATTATCTGTTTATGTTCACCTCAAAGGGCAAGCTCTTCGTCAAGAAGTGCTACGAGATCCCCGAGGCGAGCCGCACCGCCAAGGGCACGAACATCGTCAACATCCTCGATCTGGAGGAGGGAGAGACCGTCACCGCGTTCATCTCCGTCGGCAGCTTCGCCACGGGCGAATACCTGACGATGGTCACGAAGAGAGGCGTTGTCAAGCGCACCGCACTCGCGCTCTTCAAGAACGTGAGAAAGAGCGGCATCCGCGCCATCAAGCTCGACGAGGGAGACGAACTGCTCGGCGTCCACAAGACGGACGGAAACTACGAGATCCTGCTTGCTGCCTCCAATGGTCTGGGCACGAAGTTTGCCGAGAGTCGCGTGCGTCTCATGGGTCGCGTCTCGCGCGGCGTGCGCGGAATGCGCCTCGCCGAGGGCGAGGAGCTCGTCGGCTGTGCCGCAGTCAAGCCCAATGCAGACGGCACCTACGACCAGAAGATTTTGACCATTACCGAGCGCGGCTTCGGTAAGTGCACCGACCCCGCCCTGTTCCCGTTGCGCGGACGCGGCGGAAAGGGCGTCATCTGCCACAAGCTCACCGCGAAGACCGGTCGCCTTGCCGGCGTCTGCGCCGTGAACACCGACGACGACATACTGCTCATCACCGACGGCGGTACGCTGATCCGCACGCAAGTCGCGCAGATCTCCGTCACCGGTCGCGCGACAAGCGGCGTCATCGTGATGAGACTGTCTGCCGACGCGACGCTGTCCGGCTTTGTGCGTCTGGAAAATGAGGACGCCGAGCTGGAGGAGACGCCCGAGATGAGTGCCGAGGAAGAACAGGCGCTTGAAAATGCCGAAGGAGTCGACGAGTCCGAACAGGAAGCCGAAGAGGACGCCGCCGACGAGGAAGACCTCGACGAAGAAGAAGAGGAAGAGGACGAAGAAGGCGAAGATGAATAACGTCACCCTCTACCTCTATTTTGGAGAAGAAGTCGTTGACCGCCCCCTGTCCCGTGTGTTGCGGGACAGGGCGGCGGCCCTTTCTTTCGGGGAGGAAGGGTTTGACTACGCGGAGACGGCATCCACGGAAAAACCGCGTTTTTCTCGACCCGACGGTGCGTTTTTCAACGTGACGCACACGGAAAACCTCTTTCTCTGTGCCATCGGAGACTGTGAGGTGGGGCTTGACGCGGAGTATTTTCCAAGCGAACTCGGCCGCCGCGAAAAAATTGCCGCGCGCGTGTTTTCGGAAGACGAACTTGCCGCGCTCTCTTCCTTGGATGAGGAGGAGTACAAACGCGCGTTCACGCTCCTTTGGACGAAACACGAGGCGGCGGCGAAGTTTTCGGGCGAAGGGCTTGCCGCGCTCTTAAAACGCGAGGAAGCCGACCTCGTTTATACCGACTTGACCCCGATTTTGGCGTCGCTCGGCATTCCTGCCGCCGCGACCCTTGCCACACGGGACGTGGTGAAACTGACCTTGGTACTCTTGGAGGACGAGTGATGGAAGTCAAACGCTTTACGAAAAAGGACGAGGGCTTCGTCTGTGAGCACTGCGGACGGGAAGTGTCCCCTTTGGGCTATACCTCGCGCGACCACTGTCCCTTCTGCCTCTCCTCCAAGCACGTCGACGTGCTCCCGGGCGACCGCGCCAATCCCTGCCGCGGACGGCTCGCCCCCGTGCAGAGCTTCCCGAACGCCAAAGGCGGCTTCGTGATCGCTTACCGCTGTGAGAAGTGCGGCAAAGAACACCGAAACGTCGCCGCAAAAGACGACGACACCGACCTCTTGATCCGCCTGACCGTCGCGGAGTAACGGGGGGGATTCTTCTTTTCTTTTCGGAGAAAAGAAAAGAAGCAAAAGAAAAGCCGAGGCGGGAAAAAGGAACAGACAACGTTACACACAAACGGCACCCAAGACGCGGGTGCCGTTTGCGGTTTATGAAAAAATTGCTGTCACTGAAAAACGTCCGCCGCAAACAGCGGTCGCGGTTTGACCGCTGTTTGTGAGTAACGCCCCCCTTTTTTGACTTTCTCACACTTTGCTTTCTTTTTTGCTTCTTTTTTCTTTCTCTGGAAAGAAAAAAGAAGAATCCAAACCAAACAAAACAAAAAGCACCGCTTTCGCGGTGCTTTTTCGCGTTGTCGTTTCCTTACGCTTCGCTTTTCTTTTGCTTCTTTTCTTTTCTCGTGAAAAGAAAAGAAGAAACCTTCTTCTGTGCCGCCGTAAACAGGAAAAAGAGCGCGACGGCGCCCGCGGCAGAGACGCCGAACAGCCCCCACGCGAAGGGGGTGAGGGCGACGAGGTCGAAGAGCGGGGAGAAGAGGAAGAGCGCGACGAGCAGAGCGGCGAGCAGTGCCGAAAAGAGGAGCGTCCGGAAGAAATTGAAGGGGCGCGAGAGCGAAAAGAGCATCAAGAACCCGACAAAACACAGAAGCAGGATCATCACCGTCGCGGCAAGGGGCGGCGGAAGAAGCGCGGGGAAGAACCGTGCCGTGAGCATCACGGCGGTCAAAAGGAGGAAGTCGCAAAGCCCCGCAGGCAAGGCACGGGAGAGGACGTTTGCAAGGAAACCGCCGCGCACGCGTTCGCGGTTTTTCTCCAGCGCGAGGAAGAAAGACGGCACGCCGATGGTCAGGGTCGACATCAGCGTGAGTTGGATCGGCCGCACCGAGTAGGAGAGGTTGACAAAGAGGAGCAAAAACGCAAGACAGAAGGAGAAGATATTCTTCACCAGATACAGTGCGGCACTGCGCTGGATGTTGTTGATGACCTGCCGCCCCTCGTCGACGACGGAGGGCATGGCGGAAAAGTCGGATTCGAGCAGAACGATCTGCGAGACGTGGGCGGCAACGTCGCTGCCCGAGGCCATCGCCACGGAACAGTCCGCCTCCTTTAAGGCAAGCACGTCGTTGACACCGTCGCCCGTCATGCAGACGGTGTGCCCGTCGCGGCGGAGTGCGCGGATCAGTTCCCGTTTTTGTTCGGGTGTGACGCGGCCGAAGACTGTGTATTCACGCGCCGCGCGGCGGAGAGAGCGCGTGGTCTTCAGCGTCGTGGCGTCGACGTATCGCTCGGCGCCCTCGATGCCTGCCGCGAGGGCAACTGCGCTGACCGCCTGCGGATGGTCACCCGAGATCACCTTGATTTCGACGCCCTGCTCGGCAAAATAAGCGAAGGTCTCGCGCGCACTTTCGCGCACGCGCGAGGAGAGCGCAACGAAGCAGAGCGGAACGAGCTCGCCCTCAAACGAGCCGTTTTTCAGGGACGCACAGGTGCAAAAAAGGAGCATTCGCTCGCCGTTTTGGGTGTGAGTTCGGAACTCTTCGGTGTCGGAAAGGGACGGGTCAAGCACGTCCGGTGCACCGAGCACGAAGGCCTCGTCGGAAAACGCGACGGCGCTGTATTTCTTCTTTGAGGAGAAACCGAGCACAGCTTTCGGTTCTTCGCGTTCGCCCGAAAACTCTGCCTGCAGGGCGGCGACGGTGGCGTTGTCCGTGTCCGACGCGGCACAAAAACGGGTCAGGGCGCGTCTTGCCGCCTCCTCGTCAAAGGGGGCGTCGCCCACGGGGTAGAGGGCGCAAAACGACATATCGTTTTCGGTGATGGTGCCCGTTTTGTCCAGACAGAGAACGTCCACGCGCGCGAGCGTCTCGACGCAACCAAGAGTGTGAGCAAGGATGCCGCGACGGGCAAGTCGGAAGACGGCCAGCGCGAGCGCGGCGGAGACGAGAAGATAGAGCCCCTCGGGGATCATCCCGATGAGCGTGGTGACGGTGGACTGCATCGCCTCGGTCAGCGCAGTGTTGCGCAGGCTCAGTTGTTGCCAAAGAAGAAGGCCGCCGAGCGGCAGGATCAAGACGCCGATGACGCGCACCAGAAGCGAGAGGGCGCGCATCATTCCGGGACGGGGGATGCGTTTTTGCTTTTTTGCCTCCAGCGTCAGTCGGGAGACGAAACTGTCGCGTCCGACCTGCGTCAGACGTGCGCGGCAGGTGCCCGAAAGCACGAACGACCCCGAGAGAAGGGGAGAGGAGACCGTTTTGGCGACCTCGTCCGCTTCACCCGTAACAAGAGATTCGTTGACCTGCACGGCACCCTCCACGACCACGGCATCGGCAGGGATCTGGTTTCCGGCGGACAATAAGATGACGTCGTCTCGCACAAGATCCTCTGCACCGACTTCCTTTACTTCGCCGCCGCGCAGAACTTTGACGCGCGGCGCGTGCAGAAGCGAGAGGGTGGAGAGCAGTTTCTTCGAGCGCAGTTCCTGGACGGTGGTGATGACCGTGTTGCAGAGCACGACGCCCAAAAACAAGAGGTTCTTCACGCCGCTTCCCGTGAAAAGAAGGCAGAGCGCAAGAAAGAAAAAGAGGAGGTTGAAATAGGTGAAGAAGTTTGTGAGGATGACGGCAAGCGTGCTCTTCTCCTGCGGCCGGACCGCGCTGTTGATAAGCCCCGCTTTTGCGCGTGCGTCGACCTCCCCGTGCGAGAGTCCGCGCGAGGGGTCGGTGAGCGTGACGGGGATCTCGGCGTGCATCTGTTTCATATCGGTCGGGTCCTCCAAAGACTTCTCTCGGAATCGAAAACTTCTTTTCATAGATAGTATAGCAATTATAACACGCGAAAAAAGAAAAGTCGAGGAAAAAGAAAAAATTGGCTTTCTTATGCACGAAATGCATATTTATTTGTTTTGGATGAAAAAGCGGACGAGAGACGGCACACATTGACTTTTTCGGCACAAAACACCCCGAAACCGACCTCGAACCGACAAGACAGACAAGGGAGGACAAAATGTGACAAAAACCCCCTCTTCCCTCCGCACACCTCCATGTGATATACTGTACTCAACACAAGATGTTGTGGAAGTCGAAACAGACGTTCCACTTGATGTTGCGAATTACACAAAAATGAACCGGGAGAACAACAGATGGAGAGAGGCGTCGGAAAAGAGCCCGTCTGCCGCGCCGAACGCGGCGGCGTTACCTACTTGCTTTTTTGCACAAACGGGGGTGAGTACGGCTTTTCGATCCGTCGCGGAGAAGAGATCGCCACTCTTCGACACGTTACGACAAAAAGTGCGACTGCAAACGAACTTTTCGATCTTCTCGTCCGCTTCACCGTCCACCCCTGCCACCTTGCCGACGTCGTCGAAGATTTCCTCATTGATGGTAAATAAATATACAAATCCCAACAATTTCCATACAAAAAAACGACCGCCCCCCTCGGGCGGTCGTCGTCTTTTTCCAATCAGTCTTCGCGGAAATCGAACAGAGAGCTCGGACGCACGCCGAGTGCGTCGCAAATGTCGAAGATCACGTCCAGAGAAACGGCGCAGTCAGCCGTTTCAATGCGGCTGATGTGCGTGCGGCTGATGTTTACAAGCTCTGCGAGCTGCATTTGTGACATTCCGCGCTGTTTTCGGTAGTAGGCGACGTTGAGTCCGAGGCATTTGTATTTGTTTTTTTGGTGCTTTAACATAATCGTTTCCTGTCGTAGTTCAGTCTTACATACAGTATAGCGGCAGACGGGGCGAAGCGCGACAACGAGAAATGAGACATTTATAACTTGACAGGTTGCAAATGTTGTGGGATAATGCATAAAAAGAGTCCTGCTACAGTATGGACGTTCGGGAGGAAGACAATGCAAGATCAAGCCTGGTTTCAAAAATTGGTTTCTAAAATGAAGACGCGTGAATTTTGGCAGAACGTGTGGGACGTTCTTCGTTCAAAGCCGGCGCAGTGGGTCTACGCCTCTTTTTGTATTCTCTACGCGATTTTGGCGCTTTCGCAGGGCGGAGTCTTTTCATTTCTTCTGTTTTCGGCGGCGACGCTTCTTTTGATGCCGATCGCTCCGATCCGAACGTGGCTGAAGGCAAAAAACTTGAAAAATCGTTTGGTTGCCGCGATCGCGGCAGCGGTCTGCTTTGTGGGACTGGTCTGTTTTCCCGTGCCGAAAGTGGACTTGGACGATTTGAAGCTGCCTGAGTCTTCGGGGATGCTCTCTACCGAAGCAAATGAAGAAAAAAAGCCCGAATCCGAGCCTGAAGCTGAACCTGAAGTTGAACCGGAGTCCGAGTCCGAACCGGAGCCCGCGCCCGAGGAGCACGTGCACGAATGGTCGAAAACGACGACGGAGGCGACCTGCACGAAAAAAGGCGAGGTAACAGAAACTTGCGCCTGCGGCGAGGAGAAGAGGCAGGAGATCGAAGCCCTCGGACATTCGTTCGGAAATTGGGAAACGTCGCAAGAGCCTACGGTCTATGCCCAAGGGGAGCGCACGCGTTTTTGCGAGCGATGTGATTACGAGGAACGTGCGTCGATCCCGAAACTTGAACCCGAGCCGGAGCCCGAACCCGAGCCCGACCCCGAGCCGCAACAGGAGACGATGGTATGGATCTCGGGATCCGGATCCAAATACCACAGCAATTCTTCTTGCAGCGGAATGAAGAACCCGAGCCGCGTGCCGATCTCACAGGCGGAAGCGGCAGGAAGAAGTCCTTGTAAAAAGTGTTATTGAAAAAAGAGACCGCCTGTTTTGGGCGGTCTCTTTCTTGTCAGCAAGGTGGATTTGTGGTAAAATGAAGAAAATGCTTTTGGAGGTGGAACGCTTGACGGTGATCGTGACGGTGGACGAGAGAGGCGGACGCGCGTTTTTGGGAAAGCGGCTGAGCCGCGACGCGGCAGTCTGCGAAGACGTGCTTCGTTCGCTTGAGGGGAAAGGACTTGTCGTGACGCCGAAGAGCGCACCGCTGTTTTGCGGCGCGGACGTTTCGGTACGCGAGGATCTTTTTTGCGGTGCAGCACAGGGAGAGGTGTTCTTCTCCGAGTTTGAGCCGCTTTTGCCCGTCGGGGAAAAGATCACGACGCTCGTCGTCTACCGCTGGAATCGACGTTATCCGTCCGATCTGAAACTGGACCTGGATCCTGAGGCTTGCGGTCTGCATCGGATCGGCGTGCGCGAGTTTGTCGGGACGAGCCACGAGAAGATCACCCGAGAGGAGTACAGACGATGAAACATCTGCGTGCCCTTTGTCTCTTTTTTGCCCTGTTGCTTCTTCTGTCCTCCTGCGCGTTTTCCGCGACGCAGGGGGAGACGCCGCCTGCATCAAAACCGGACGCGTCGGTTTCGGGGCAGCAGACCCCGGGCGACGGGGACACGGGCGGGTTTCGCTACGAGGATCTGCCCGAATACGACGGCGAGCCCTTTGCGGTCGTCTGCGGCGGAAAGCCCGATTTCTCCGAAGAGCTTTACACGACGACCTCGTTTGAGACCTATGCACCGCTCGACGAGCTCGGTCGCTGCGGCGTGGCGTTTGCCGCGATCGGGCGCGACCTGATGCCGACCGAGGAGCGCGGCTCCATCGGACAGGTGAAGCCCTCCGGCTGGCAGACGGCAAAGTACGACCACGTCGACGGCAAATATCTCTACAACCGTTGCCACCTCATCGGCTTCCAGCTCTCCGGCGAGAACGCCAACGAGCGAAACCTCATCACCGGCACGCGCTACTTCAACGTGGAGGGCATGTTGCCCTTTGAAAACATGGTCGCGGACTACGTCAAGGAGACGGGAAACCACGTCCTCTACCGCGTCACGCCCGTCTTCGTCGGCGACGAGCTCGTCGCGCGCGGCGTGCTGATGGAGGCGTTTTCCGTGGAGGACGAGGGCGACGGCGTGGAATTCTGCGTCTTTTGCTACAACGTCCAACCGCGCGTGGAGATCAACTACCTGACCGGATACAGCACCGAAAAGGCGGCGGACGCCGAATCGGACGCCTCCCCCGGGGATGAGGCGCACTACGTCCTCAACACCAACACGAAAAAGTTCCACAAAGAGACCTGTTCCTCCGCTTCGGACATCCACCCCACGAACCGCAAAGAGATCACCTGCCACCGCGACGAGATCCTCGCCGACGGCTACGTGCCCTGCGGCAACTGCAAGCCGTAACGGGGGGTCCCCTTCTTTTCTTTTCGAGAAAAGAAAAGAAGCAAAAGAAAAGCCGTGGCGGGAAAACGAAAAGACGAGCGTCAGCAGAAATCCGAG
>JAFQUW010000054.1 GCA_017408325.1 Clostridia bacterium
GCCTTCATACCGGTGATGTCCTCGGGAGAGGTCTCGAGACGGACGAGAATGACCTTTTCGCCGCGGTTGTTCCACGTTTCGGCGTCTTCGGCAGTGAAGACGACCTTACCGCAGGCAGCACCGGGGGAAGCGCCGAGGCCGCGACCCATGGGGGTAGCCGCCTTGATGGCCTTCGCGTCGAACTGCGGATGCAGAAGGGTGTCGAGGTTGCGGGGGTCGATCATGGCGACGGCCTGCTTCTTATCGATCATACCCTCTTCCACGAGATCGCAGGCGATCTTCAGAGCGGCCTTCGCGGTACGCTTGCCGTTGCGGGTCTGGAGCATATAGAGCTTGCCGTTCTGGATGGTGAACTCCATGTCCTGCATATCGCGGTAGTGATCTTCCAGGATGGCGCAGACGCGGTTGAATTCCGCAAACGCCTCGGGGAACTTGTCCGCCATTTCGGCGATCGGCATCGGGGTGCGAACGCCGGCGACGACGTCTTCGCCCTGCGCATTGACGAGGAATTCGCCCATCAGACCCTTTTCGCCGGTGGCAGGGTCACGGGTGAAGGCAACACCGGTGCCGCAATCGTCACCCATGTTACCGAACGCCATCATCTGCACGTTGACCGCGGTACCCCAGGAGTAGGGGATGTCGTTGTCGCGGCGGTAGACGTTGGCACGGGGGTTATCCCAGGAACGGAACACGGCCTCGACCGCGCCCATGAGCTGTTCGATCGGATCGGAGGGGAAATCGCTTCCGAGCTTGGCCTTGTATTCGGCCTTGAACTGACCGGCGAGCTCCTTGAGATCGTCTGCGGTCAGGTCGACGTCCTGGCTGACGCCCTTTTCTTCCTTCATCTTGTCGATGAGCTCTTCAAAGTACTTCTTACCGACTTCCATCACGACGTCGGAGTACATCTGGATGAATCGACGGTAGCAGTCCCAGGCCCAACGGGCGTTGCCGGACTTCGCCGCCATAACTTCCACGACCTCTTCGTTGAGACCGAGGTTCAGGATGGTGTCCATCATACCCGGCATGGACGCACGGGCGCCGGAACGGACGGAGACGAGCAAGGGATTTTCCTTGTCACCGAACTTGAATCCGGTGATGCCTTCCATCTTTCCGATGTATTCCAAAATTTCGGCTTTGATCTCATCGTTGATCTTGCGGCCGTCCTCGTAGTACTGCGTGCAGGCTTCGGTGGTGACGGTGAAGCCCTGGGGAACGGGAAGACCGATCTTGGTCATCTCGGCGAGGTTCGCGCCCTTGCCGCCGAGCAGTTCGCGCATCGTGGCGTCACCCTCGGAAAAGAGATACACAAATTTTTTCGACATGTTGTTTCCTCCTTGTGGTTGTTACCTTATTTTTATATATTCTTTCTTGATAGACGCGGTATTATATCACACTTTTTCGCTTTTTGCAAGGTTTCGGGCACTTTTTTCAAAGCCGATTTCAAAAAGAAAATCAATGCGCTCCGTCTGCCCGCTCAAGTGCAGTTGGCCGAACACGGCCTCAAGTGCGGTGGCAAGTCGGTACGTATAAAGGTCCGTGTGACGCGGCGCGGAGTGACTCTTCGCGTTTTTTGCGCGGGAAAAGAGCGTTTTCTCCTCCTCGGTGAAGAGCGGCAAAAGGACTTTTGCCGCCGCGGCCTGATGCTCCGCCTGCACGAACAGAAGCTCGGCTTTCGTGCACTCACAGGGCTTTTTGTGCCCGAGCGAGAGGAGCGTCTCGCGCGCCTTTAAGCAAAGGACGGCGTCGCCGAGGTAGGCGAGGGTGAGAAGCGGAAGAGAGTCCGTCATTTCGCGGAAAACAGCGTTCCGACGAACGCCCCCTCCAAGACGCGGTAGACGTTCTTCGGGTCGGCACCCGAGGTGATGACCATCGGGATCCCGTGCCGCATCGCAAAGGACGCGGCCTCGAGCTTTGAGTGCATTCCGCCCGTGCCGAGTGCGGTGCCGGCGCCGCCCGCGATCTCGTAGAGCTCGGGGGTGATCTCGCTCACCTCGGGGATGAGGCGCGCGGACGCGTCGGCGCGGGGGTTGGCGGAATAGAGCCCGTCGACGTCGGAGAGATTGATGAGCAGATCCGCGTGGCAGAGGTGCGCCACGTGCGCGGAAAGCGTGTCGTTGTCGCCGAACTCGATCTCTTCGTAGGAGACGGTGTCGTTTTCATTGACCACGGGGATCACGCCCGACTCGATCAACGTGCAGAAGGTGCGCCGCGCGTTGTCGCGGCGCGCGTCGTTTTCCACGACGTCACGCGTGATGAGCACCTGCGCGATCACATGATTGAACTCGGAAAAGAGTCGGTCGTAAAGGTCGATGAGGCCGCACTGGCCGACGGCGGCCGCCGCCTGCTTTTCCGCGAGGCTCTTGCCCTCCTTCGTCTGTCCCAAACGGGCAAAGCCGACGCTCATCGCGCCGGAGGAAACGAGGATCATTTCCCTTCCCTCGTTTTGCAGATCGGAGAGCACGCGCACGAGGGCTTCGATCCTTCTGAGATCCATCGTGCCGTTTTGGTGAGTCAGCGTCGAGGAACCGACCTTGACGACGATGCGGCGTGCGTCCGCAATGTTTTGATGAGTCATAATTTCTTCCTTTTTCGGGCAGATGCTTTTTTCGGACGAATGTTTTTCGCGAAAAAAAGTACTTGCATTTGTCAACCATATCATTATAATAAGAAGTGAGCCGTTTGGCAAGTTTTTTGTAAAAAAAGAAAAGGGGTGTCCTACAATGAAGAAGCAGAAATACGAGATTCAGGTGCTCGGAATGCCCCTGAACATCCAGACCACCGAGAGTGAAGAGACGCTCAAAAAGAACGCCAAGTGCGTCGAAGAAGCGATCAACGACCTCATCTACAAAAACGCGCGCATCACCAAAGGACAGGCAATGCTGTTCCTGGCGCTCGACTACCTCTCCGAGAACAACCGTCTCAAGGAAAGAATCGCCGAACTGGAGGCAAAACAAAAATAATTTTGCGTTTCAAATGCCAAATTCACAAAAAACGCTTGACAAGTTTGATTTTTGGTGTATAATGAAGTTCGCCTACGCGAGAGTGGCGGAATTGGCAGACGCGCTAGCTTGAGGGGCTAGTGGCAGCAATGCCGTGTGGGTTCAAGTCCCGTCTCTCGCACCAAATAAAAACACCGACCATTTGGTCGGTGTTTTTATTTGCATTCTGAAGTGCAGGGACTTGAA